>JANOOV010000024.1:0-10002 GCA_031421535.1 Gammaproteobacteria bacterium | reverse complement strand
GCCTGCACTGGCGGAGTAAAAGAAGCCTGCGAATGGATGCGTAACAGCGGGATGTAGCTCAACCAACATCCTCAGTATTTGTCGTGACCCAGCGCTCAGCGTCGTCCAGCGCTTCTTTTTTCCAGAACGGCGCCTCATGTTTAAGCTCGTTGATGAGGTGGCGGCACGCATCGAAGGCCGCCGCACGGTGACCCGACCACACCGCGATCAAAACAATCGCATCCCCCGGCAGCAACCTCCCCACCCGATGCACGACCAGCGTGTGCAGCAGTTCCCAGCGCTGTGCGGCGCCGACACAGAGACGTTCAATGTAACGTTCGGTCATGCCCGGGTAATGCTCCAGTTCCATCGCCTGCACCACTGCGCCGTCGCTGAAATCCCGCAAACTCCCGACAAAGGTAACTTGCGCGCCATGCTTGCCGCGCTGCAACCGCTGTTCCGCGCATGCGACCTCATGCCAGGCATCGAAGGCTGCGTTCTGCACACGGACAATGTGGGACATATCAGCCGACTCCGGTTTAAAAAAGTTGCTCTCCTTCGCCGCTGGCCGGTGATCCGCTATTCCCGCCCGGCGCGGTAAACACCTCGTCGGACGATTGCTTCGGCAGCCCATCGGCACGAAACACCTCAAAGATCGCATTACGGTTTTCGGAACCGGTCAGCTGCCCGGTCAACGGGTCGATCTTTACCGAGACCAGGCCCGGTGGCGGATCGATGTCACGATCAGGAACCCCTTCCAGGGCCTTGGCCATATAACTGGTCCACATCGGCAGGGCCGCACGCGCACCCGACTCGCCGTCGCCCAATGGCTGGGAATTGTCAAAACCCATCCATACCACGGTTGCGACGTCGGGATTGAATCCTGCAAACCAGGTGTCGCGCTGATCGTTGGTGGTGCCGGTCTTGCCGGCGAGATCGTTACGCTGCAACTGCATCGCATGTTTTCCGGTCCCACGCTTCACCACGTCTTTCATCATCGAAACCGTGAGATAAATGTTTTGCGCCGACACCACGCGCGGCGCGATTTTCTCCGGCTTGCTGGCTTCGCGCACCGCCGCTGCCGTGCGCGCAGCAGCATCCTCGCCGCTGGCGGCGGGCTCTTCGCACGCGGTGCACACGGTAGCCGGTGTGGTTATGAACATGATCTTGTCATCCGGCCCGACAATGCGCTGCACAATATACGGCGCAACGCGGAAACCGCCGTTGGCAAACACCGCATAACCCGAAACCAGATCCATCGGAGTTATTGTACCGCTGCCCAAGGCCAGCGACAGGTTACGCGGCAGGCGTTCGGCGCTGATGCCGAATTTGCCCACGTGCCGCAATGCGGTATCGATGCCGATGGCCTGCAATATACGGATCGAAATCAGGTTGCGGGAATTAACCAGGCCCTCGCGCAAGCGGGTCGGGCCGTAAAACTTGCCGGTGTAATTTTCCGGGCGCCAGGTTGATTCCAGGCCGGGATCGTCAAACACGACGGGCGCATCGTTCACCAAGGTTGCTGTGGTGTAGCCGTTGTCCAAGGCCGCCGAATAAATGAACGGCTTGAAGCTTGACCCCGGCTGCCGCTGCGCCTGGACCGCGCGATTGAACTTGCTGCGATAAAAGTCAAAACCGCCCACGATGGCTTTCACCGCGCCATCGGCGGGTGAAATTGACACTAACGCGCCTTCAATCGCGGGCAGTTGCGAAAGCCGCCACTTGTTGGGCGCGGTTTGTCGCACGCGCACGATGTCGCCGACACGCAGCACCTCGCTGGCCGATTTCAGTACCGGGCCCAGTGCACTTTCGGAAACATAACGCCGCGCCCACGACAACGCCGCCCAATCCAGAGTGGCTTTGCGATTTTCACCCAGATACACCACGGCGCTTTGTTCGCCCACCGACAGCACCAAGGCCGGCAACAATGCGCCCACCGAGGATGTGTCACGCAGTGCTTCCTCCCACTCAATCGCAGTGCTGTCACGCGCCAGCGTCACATTCGACTCAGCACCGCGAAATCCGTGGCGCTCATCGTATTCGATCAACGCCTGGCGCAATGTGGAACTCGCAACCGGCTGCAAGCGGCTGTCGATGGTGGTGTACACCTTATATCCATCGGTGTAGGCCTCGTTGCCGAACATTTCCACCGCCACCGCGCGCGCCATTTCCGCCGCATAGGGCGCATCGACTTCTTCCGTCACCGTATGCAGTCGCGCGGTATCAGGCTGTTTTACCGCCTGCTCAAATGTCGCCGTATCGATCGCGCCCAAATCATGCAAGCGGCGCAACACATAGTTGCGTCGCTGCAGCGCACGCTCGGGATTCACAATCGGATTAAACGTGGACGGCGCTTTGGGTAATCCGGCGATCATCGCCATTTGCGGCAACGTCAGATCATTGATCTCAACGCCGTAATACACCTTGGCGGCGGATGCGACGCCGTAGGCGCGATTGCCGAGGTAAATTTTATTCAGGTAAAGCTCGAGAATTTCGTTCTTGGTGAGATGCTGCTCAATACGAAACGACAACAGGATTTCGCTCAACTTGCGGGTAAAGGTTCGCTCGCTGGTCAAAAAGAAATTACGCGCCACCTGCATGGTAATGGTGCTGCCGCCCTGCGCTTTCTCGCCGGTGCGTACCATTACCGCCACGGCGCGCAACAAGCCTTGGTAGTCAACACCGGGGTGTTCGTAAAAACGATCATCTTCCGAGGCCAGCACCGCCTTCAGCAACAACGCGGGTACGCCGTCGATGGTGACCGGAATGCGTTTCTTCTCGCCGAATTCCGCAACCAGTTTTCCGTCGGACGCGTACACGCGCAGCGGCACCTGGAAGCGCACCTCCTTGAGCGATTCGACCGACGGCAACTCCGGGGAAATTTTAAAATATAAAAACGTCGTCGCGATGAGCATGAGAACAAACATGCCGAGCGCGCCGAACAGTACCACCCGTTTCCATCCCGTGATTTTCAGTTTTTTCACCATGCTCCACCACGTCCTGTGATCCACCACACGTGGCGGCGTTAATTTTTCGTTGGCTTAGTTTTTGAACTACTATTGTTACGTCTGTTTAGAACATATCAAGTTTACTTCGACCATGCCGATGATTATGTGCGCCACGTGTCATGCGCAACAGTAACGACGCCCATAAACAACGAAGGACTTAAAGCGTGCGATTATCGCAATTGTTCCAATCCAAGAAAACGCCGATTCTCGGATTGGACATCAGCTCCAGCGCGGTGAAACTCCTTGAGCTCAGCCAGTCCGGCATCAACTACCGGGTGGAATGTTACGGGGTCGAGCCGCTGCCGCCGAATTCTGTGGTTGAAAAAAATATCACTGACGTGGAAGCCGTGGGTGAATGTATCCGCCGCGTCGTGAAACGTGCCGGTGCGCGCGCGAAATTCGCCGCCGCCGCCGTGCCCGGATCCGCCGTCATCACCAAAGTGATCACCCTTCCCGCCAATTTGTCCGACGAAGAAATCGGCGCGCAGATCGAGGCGGAAGCGAATCAGTATATTCCGTACTCCCTCGACGAAGTCAATCTTGATTACGAAGTGCTCGGGCCCACCGAAGACAGCCCGGACACCGTCGATGTGCTGGTCGCCGCGTCGCGCAGTGAAAACGTCGATGTGCGCATCGCCGCCATCGAATTGGGTGGCCTGACCCCGAAAATCATTGATGTGGAATCTTACAGCCTGGAGAATGCATTCGCGCTGGTCGCCCATCAGGCGCCGGATGAAGGCGTGGATAAAATCATCGCCATCGTCGACATCGGCGCGACCATGACCACGTTAAACATTTTGCACAACCGCAAAATCATTTACACCCGCGATCAGTTGTTCGGCGGTCGGCAACTCACCGAAGAAATCCAGCGCCGCTATGGCTTGTCGTTCGAGGAAGCCGGCATGGCCAAACGTCAGGGCGGACTGCCCGACAACTATGTGCCCGAGGTACTGGAACCCTTTAAAGAAGCGATGGCCCAACAGGTCAGCCGTTCGCTGCAATTGTTTTTTTCCTCCAGCGATTACAACTCGGTCGATCATATCGTGCTGGCCGGCGGCAGTGCGTCGATCACCGGCGTGGATGAACTCATTAACGAAAAAGTGGGCACCAGCACCTCCATTGCCAACCCGTTCGCCAACATGACCACAGCAAGCCGGGTCAAGGCGCAGGCGCTGGCAAATGATGCGCCCGCATTGATGATCGCCTGCGGCCTGGCACTGCGGAGTTTCGACTGATGGCACATATTAATCTCCTACCGTGGCGTGAGGCCTTAAATAAAGAGCGCAAACGTCAGTTTGCCGTGGTCGCGGCGGGCAGCGGCATGTTCTCGGTGCTGGCGTTGGTATACATCCATATTCACATGAACGGATTGGTTACCACGCAGGAAGCGCGTAATACATTCCTCGACGGAAAAATCGAAACGGTTGAAAAACAGATCAAGGAAATTCAAACCATCGAGTCTGACAAACAAAACCTGCTGTCACGGATGAAAATCATCCAAACCTTGCAAGGCAGCCGACCGGAGATCGTGCATCTGTTTCAGGAAATCACGCAAACCATGCCAGAGGGTGTGTACCTGACGCAGGTCAATGTGTCAGGCAGCAACATCAAGATCGAAGGTGTTGCGGAATCCAACGCCAACGTTTCCGCACTGATGCGCAACGTCGATAGCGCCGCGTGGATGACCAAACCGGTGCTGGATGTGATCGACTCCAGCAAGAGTGAATATCCCGGCTTAAGCTGGTTCAGCATGCATGCCGTGCAACATCGCCCGGCAAGCGAACCCGCCGCACAACAGAAAAACGCCGACAAAGCCAAGGAATCGAAACCATGAGCTTCGTCGATGAAATGAAACGACTGGACGTGAACAACATCGGCACCTGGCCGATGGTGTTCAAAGGCGTTGCCATCGCCGTGGTCTGTGCGACGGTGCTGGGTCTGGGTATTTATTTCGATACGCTGGAACAAGTCAACATGTTGCGCCAGGCACAAGGCAAGGAAGCCGAACTGAAAAAAACCTTTGAAGAAAAACAGGCTAAGGCCGTCAGCCTGGATGCCTACAAAAAACAAATGGAAGACATGCAAAAAGTATTTGGCGAAATGCTGCGGCAATTACCCTCCAAAACCGAGGTCGCCGCATTGCTGGTGGACATCTCGCAGGTCGGTGTGGCGAGCGGGCTGGAATTTGAACTGTTCAAACCCGAACCGGAAATCCCGGTTGAGTTTTACGCGGAACTGCCGATCAAGATCCGCGTGAACGGTAACTTCCACCAGTTTGGCGCATTCGTCAGCGGCGTCGCAGCGCTGCCGCGCATCGTCACGCTGCACGATTTCGTCATTACGCAAATCAAGGACGGCGGCCAAAAAGGTAAACGCAGGGGGCACTTGATGATGGAAGCCACGGCCAAAACCTACCGTTACCTGGATGAAGAAGAGATCACTCAGGAACAGGCTAAAAAGAAAGATAAGAAGAAAAAGTAACGACACAACCTGAAGGTAACGCGTGTTTATGTACCAGAGAACACCACAACAGATCACTGCCCCGGCACCACATCTCCGTACCTCCGGGTGGTGCGCATTGGCGCTGAGCTTGCTGCTTGCCGCATGCGCCAACGACAAGTTTGACGACTTGAATGAGTACGTAAAAGAAGTGCAGGCCCGCGCCGGTACGCCAATCGCCGTACTGCCCGAAATCAAGCCTTACGAACGCTTCGTTTACCGTGACGAAAATCTGCGTGACCCGTTCCGGCCCGCTGCCAAAGCTCCGGCACCTGCCGCTGCGGGCAGCGGTTCCAAAAGCAAATTGCGCCCCAACATCGATCGCAATCGCGAAGCGCTGGAGCAATACTCGCTGGATGCGCTGAAGATGGTGGGCAGCCTGAACAAGGACAAAGACAAATGGGCGATTGTTAAAACCTCGGAGGGTCTCATTTATCGCGTCAAGGCAGGCAACCATATCGGCAAGAACTTTGGCGAGATCACACGCATCACCGACAAACAAATCGACATCACTGAAATTATTTCCGACGGACTGGGTAGTTGGATAGAACGTCAGGCCATTTTGAAAATCAGTCAATGATCCCGAAGGGGGAAACCATGTCTGGCAGGAACGATATGCATAACACCACTCCACTGACCCCACGTGTTGACGCCCGAGGGCGCCGCATCATGCTCGTGCTCGGCGCATGGCTCGCGCTGGCGAGCGGCGCACCTGCGGCGGAAACCACAACGCTGGAATTTATCAACTTCACCGCGCAAAGCAGCGACAGCATCGAGCTGCACCTGAGCTTCCGGGGTGATCCGCCGGCACCGATCACTGCCACACAAGGCAATCCACCGCAAATCACCCTCGACTTCCCCGAGGTACGCAATAACCTGCCGTGGAGCCTGCCGCTGCCGATCGACAAAGGTGCTGCGGAAACCGTGAGCGCCACCGAAGTCGATGGGCACACGCGCGTCATCGTGAACCTGAAACAAATGGTGGGCTATGCCACGCGCTCGCAAGGCAACAATGTCTACATCACGTTAAATACCGCCGGAGTATCCGCCGAACCCACTCCGGCAACACCCGTCGAAGAGGTAAAAGAAGCGGTAAAAACAGTGGAGCCCGCGCCCGCAAAACCCGCCAAATCAGGCAACACCGCAAGCGTGGAGCTGGAAGACATCACAGTCGTCAATTTGCCCGGCGACCGCCCGCAGATGACCTTGCGCTTTAACAAACCACCCGCCAAACCCGCCGCGTTCACCATCGACGACCCGGCGCGCATCGCACTGGATTTTCCCGGCACCAGCTCCAAACTGCCGTGGAAGAACAAGGCCATCAATCTGGGCCTGGCCAACAGCGTGTCCGTGGTCGAGTCCGCAGGCCGCACGCGCGTGGTGCTGAATTTAGTCAAGCTTGTGCCCTATGAAGCCAAGGTCGAGAATAACAACGTCGTGCTCACGGTGAAATCCGATCTGGCGCAAACCGCGCGTTCCGCATTGGCCGCCCCGGTGACAGACACCGCTGCCGCGCTGATCAAGAACATCGACTTCCGCCGTGGCGACAACGGTGCGGGACGCGTGATCGTCACCCTGTCCGACGCCAATATCGTGGCCGACGCACGCGAGGCGGGCGGGCAGATTTTCATCGAATTCGCCAACACTGCGCTGCCTACCGAACTGCGCCAACGCCTCGACGTCATCGACTTCGCCACCCCGGTACAATTTATCGACGCCGGTACCCGCGACAACAGCGTGCAACTGAGCATCACGCCCAAAGGGGTCTACGAATATCTGGCCTTCCAGTCGGAAAACACTTTCACCGTCGAAGTGAAGCCGCTCAGTAAAGAGCAGAAAGAAGCCGCCAAACGCGAAGAAGAGCAATTCGTCGGCGAACGTTTGTCGCTTAACTTCCAGGACATCGAAGTGCGCGCGGTGCTGCAATTGCTGGCGGACTTCACCAGCCTGAACATCGTCACCAGCGACACCGTGCAGGGCAATCTGACCCTGCGCTTGCAGAACGTGCCCTGGGATCAGGCGCTGGACTTGATTCTGAAAACCAAGGGGCTGGGCATGCGCCGCAGCGGCAATGTCATCATGATTGCGCCGACCGAAGAAATCGCCACGCGTGAAAAACTCGAAATCGAGTCGAAGAAACAGGTGGAGGAATTAGCGCCGTTGCAAACGGAGCTGATCCAGATCAACTACGCCAAGGCCTCCGAGCTGGCCGGGTTGCTGCGCTCGCAGGATAAAACCCTGTTGTCCGAGCGCGGCAAGGTGTCGGTCGATGAACGCACCAACACCCTGATCGTGCTGGAAACCACCGACCGGCTGGCGAGTATCCGCAAATTGGTTCTCAAGCTTGACATTGCGGTACGCCAGGTGTTGATCGAATCGCGCATCGTGATCGCCAACAACGACTTCCAGCGTGACCTGGGCGTGCGCTTCGGCGCCACCGGCACTCGCCAAAGCAGCAATAATCTGGTGATCGGCACCGGCACCGGCGCCGGGGCAGACGGCATGCTGAATTCGGCGGTAGCCAATCAGCAGACCAATGCCAACCAAAGCCCCTACCCGATTTCGATTCCGGCGGCCGGTAACCGCTATAACTTCAACCTGCCGGCGGGCGGCACGGCGGGCAGCATCGCGTTCGCAATTCTCGGGCGTAACACCTTGCTGGATCTGGAACTGTCGGCCCTGCAACAAGAAGGACGCGGTGAAGTGATTTCCAGCCCGCGCGTGATTACGTCGAACCAGCAGGAAGCGGTGATCAAACAAGGCACGGAAATCCCCTATCAACAAGCGGCTTCCAGTGGCGCCACCACCGTAGCGTTCAAAGAAGCGGTGCTGAGCTTGACCGTCACACCGCATATCACGCCTGACGACCGCATCCGTATGGATCTCAAAGTCACCAAAGACAGCGTTGGCAAGGTGGTTCCTACCGCCGGGGGCGGCTCCAATCCGTCCATCGACAAACGGGAAATATCGACTCAGGTGTTGGTGCAATCCGGCGAAACCGTGGTGCTGGGCGGCATACACGACCAGGAAAAACGCGAAAACACCGCAAAGATTCCGTTCTTCGGCGACCTGCCATTTATCGGCGTGTTGTTCCGGCGCAACCAAACCGTTGACCAAAACACTGAGCTGCTGATCTTTGTCACGCCCAAAGTGCTCAAAGACAATTTGAAGATCAATTAGCGGAGTACAGCACCACGGGCGGCGGACCATTCCGCCGCCCGTTTTCTTTTTCAACCATCGGTCAAATACCAAAACATGACCCGTCGCAACATTTTCCTGATCGGCCCGATGGGCGCCGGTAAAACCACCGCTGGCAAAGAACTCGCAAAAGCGCTCGCGATGGCGTTCGTCGACAGCGACCATGAAATCGAACAACGCACCGGCGCGAGCATCCCGCTGATTTTTGAGTTGGAAGGCGAAGCCGGATTCCGCACGCGCGAACGCGCCATCCTCAATGAGCTCACGCAACGCGAAAACATCGTGCTCGCCACCGGTGGGGGAGCAGTGCTTGACAAAGACAACCGCGCCTACCTCGCCGGTCGCGGCTACGTCGTCTACCTGCGCGCCAACCTTGAACAGTTATTCAACCGCACCGCGAAAGACCCGCACCGCCCGTTGCTCAAAACCGCCGACCCCAAAGCCAAGCTGCGCGAATTGATGGAAACACGCGCACCGCTGTACGAAGAAATCTCCGATCTGGTCCTCGACACCGATGGCCACACACCCAAGTGGCTGGTAAAAAAAATCATCGCTGCGCTTCCCGCCTGACGGCACAGCAGACGCCCAAATCCAGGCCACCGCGCACTTCCATTGCGCGACATCTTACCGTTGCACCGCAAGCTAAAACTAATTAGGCTACTGCATGTAAGTAACCGGCATTTTCAGGGGGAGTACACACGATGTCGTCGATACGAATGCTTGGCTTTCTTTGCCTGTTCGCCATGCTCACCGCGTGCAGCAGCGGCGCCAGCGACGCGGGAAGTTCCGAAGATCCTGCCCAGGGTACGCAGTGGGATCAAATGAAATGGGATCAGGGCAAATGGGGTTAGTCCACCGGAGAATCATCATGAAAGCTTCGAACATCTTTTTCGGCGCCGTCGGCGTTTGTTTTTTCACTTCAACAACACTGGCGAGCAATGTGCCTGACGGTGACATCGTTACCTTTAGCCCCAACGCCACCGCCAAGGCGGCAGAGGTGAATCAGAATTTCACCAAACTGAAAGAGGCGAACAATGACAACAACAGCAAGATCGAAATATTGCAAACTACCGCCAAGCCGGGCGTCGAGTTTAACGAGCAGGTGGATGCAAATATGTCTTTCACGAGTGGGTTTTCAAATTACTTAAATATTGCCCTAGATGCACCCGCAACAGGCTACGCGTTGGTGACGTTTTCAGCGCATTGCAACATTTATCACGTCACCGCATCACAAACGCCCGCCCTTTTCACAACGAACCACCGCACAAATGCGCAGCCCGAAGCGCACCGGGGAGCACAGCCGGCCCGGCTGTCGTTT
>JANOOV010000023.1:0-4076 GCA_031421535.1 Gammaproteobacteria bacterium | reverse complement strand
GGCGCGACTGGGAGTAGGTCACCGACAACCAGCCGGACCACGGCGTCGAACGGTCTTTTTTAACCAATAACTCAACGCCGTGGGCTGTGCCGCTGGCGCCGTTGACATAATGGACTTCCTGTTTGGGGATTACTAAATCGTCGAGGGTTTTGTAATAACCTTCCAGCTTCCAGCTCCAACCTGCGTCCAGTTTTTGCGCTACTCCCAGCACGTTGTGGGTGGCGCGGAAGCGCTCTAAATTCGGATTACCGATTTTCTCAGTCACTTGCTCACCTTGGGGAAACTGATTGTATTTGCCCCACCCGGCAGTAATCAGCGTGCGCGGTGTTAAGTCCCACTCCAAGCCTAAGCGTGGCTCGATATAAGCGCGATCCAGATAGTCGTCGCGCGTCCAATGCACGCCGCCGATTAATGTCAAGTCCGGCGTAACCCGCCAGCGTTCTTTGGCGAATAAGAACATGAGACGTACCGGAAAATCATCTTTGTGTTGTTCATGTTTCAGGGTAGAGAGGTCACAAGTTTCATCACCAATTTCGCAATCGAAGAGCGGCACATCAAGATCCAGATCCACGTGTAAATTCGAGTAATTTCCGCCGAGCGTCACCGTGTGATTGGCGGCGGGTTCGAAGCGGAATTCGTCGCGCAGAAACAGGTTGTTGAAGGCTACATCCGCATTGATGAACGTCCCAATAAAAGCGGATGAAGCCGTGCGCGTATGACCGGCATACAGCTTATTCACGGCAGTCGCTGAAACACGCCTGTTCCACTCGATATTTTGGGTGTGGTACGACACGGCGAGGGCGGAGGCGCCGACCAAAGCCGGCACCTCCTTGGCGGCCTTGGATTTTTCAGTAATGCTAAATTTCAGCCTATCCGATGCGCCGTTCATGTTCACGATAAAGGTGTTGGCGTCGTTGATCTCCCAAACATATTTTCCCTGGTAATCGTAATAGCTTGGGAACGAGAATTTATCGCCGCTTTCCTTGTCTTCGACGTTGCGTAGCAAATAGTCGAAGTAGCTGCGGCGTGCAGACAACATGATCGATTGATTCGGGGTGATCGGTCCTTCGACGAGTGCATCCGCGCTGATCAAGCTGACGTTGACTTTGCCGCCGAGCCGGTCCGTGCGCGGTTTGCGCAAGGCCACGTCGATGACCGCGCCGGTCACATCATCGTATTCAGGACCAAACGCCGCTGCGTACAAATTAAAATCATCGACCATGTTGGTGGGCAATACGCTGGTGATACCGCCGACGTGAAACAGATAACCTACCGGCACGCCGTCGAGATAATAAGCATTATCTTCGGGTCCGGAGCCGCGAATCGCGGGTTCGCCACCCGCATCGGCAATGCCGGGTAAGGTTTGGATAGCGCGTAATGGATCGCCCGCCGCGCCCGGCACCTGGCTCAACTCTTCGCCGGTGATCACGGTTTTCGATACGCGCTCTGCGCTGCGCTCGGCGCGCACCACCACCGGGGGTAATGTAAAGTCCTGGCGCAGATAAATTTTGACTGGACCGCGTGCAGCGTCGGCCGTGATTGGAATCTGCTTGACGCTCTCAAACCCGACCGCCACCGCACCCAGCGTGTAGTCGCCCGGCGCGGGCAGACTCAGAGTAAAACGACCGTGCTCGTCGCTGGTGGCATTGATGCTGTCGTTATCCACCACATAAACCGAGGCGCCCAAAATCGGATCGCCCGAGCCTTTTTGCAATACCACGCCTTGCAGGGTGACCGGATCGGCGCTTGCACATCCAAACCAAGCGCTTAACACGCCCACCACAGCCCAGCTCAACCCGCGTTGTTTTTTCATACTGATTCCATTGTGTAGTTGTGTTGTTGTAAATCGAATTTGAATTTGTCGCTACCACGTGACTCCATGGGACGGAGGCCGATCTCGATATTAATTTGCAGGGGCGGTTAACTGCTGCGTCGCAATGCCGACTTTGAATAACCCGAGTTGCCGTGCGGCGTCCATCGCAATAATCACCGATTGATGCCGTGTCTGCGCATCGGCGCTAATCGTCACGACCAGCTCCTTGCGTTCGCCCGCCGCCGTTTGCATGGCTCGCTTCAGTGTCTCGATGTCGGAATTCACGACGGCTTTCTGGTCAATGAAAAAACGTCCCTGTGCATCGATGGCGACAGCGAGTGATTTTTTCTCGCTCTCCGGCAATGGTGGTTGCGCGGCTGCGGGCAGGTTAATGGGAATTTCCGCTACCCGCTTGAACGTCGTCGCCAGCATAAAGAAGATCAGCAGCATCAGCAAAATATCAATCAGCGGGATCAGAATGATCTCCGGTTCATCACGATGGCGTGTGCGTAGGTTCATGTATTGATCTCAGTTCGTAGCGTGCACCGCGCGCACGGCGCACGCCACGCTGGCTAACCCCTCATGGAACCGGAGAACCCACGAGCTCCAGCGCTTTATCCAGTGCTGAATTCCGCCCCGCATCCAGGTCGGCCAGGGAAAACACCGATACGGGCACCTCGGGTGGGGTACCCACGGCTTCATGGCCGACGCCTAAGTGATCCCGGTAAACTTCATTGGAAAGTGTAAATATCCAACCATTGGGTAAGGCTTTTCCCAGCATGTCGGAAAAAATGCCTCGGCTGGTTTCACCGATCAGCGTGACCTGCGGCAGCGCGCGCATCGCCAACAGAAAAATCTCGGCTGCACTAACCGAGTCCGGCCCGGCAATCACCACCACCGGTTTCAAATACACATCATCCTCTTCCGGTTCCAGGTACAGGGCTTTTGCCGCTGTCTCACCTTGGTAGCTGCGCGCGGTTTTTGTCATGGCCAGCCGACGCCGATCGGTAAAACGATTCGCCACCGCCATCGCGACTGCATCATAGCCACCGCTATTGAAGCGAATATCAATGATCATGGCCCGGGTGTCGGAAAGATCAGTCATGACCTGGTCCATAATGCTTTGCATGGCCAACATTTCCGTAGTGCCCGATGCATCTGCGTTGGATGTCAGACCAGCCATGCCGAGCAAGCTTAGATAACCGATATCGTTGTTGATAGTACCCCATCGCACCACGCCGCTGGCGTGCTGGACGCTACTGTCAAGATCGAGATACCGAGTAGTCAGCGTTGCAAAATAACGCCCGAATTGGGCTTGCATGAATGCGGATAAGTCCGTGTATTGCGACTGCGCCGCGAACGCGTCTTCGAGAATAGTTATGAAGGCGGCCTGTTCATCAGCGGAAAACGCTTGGGTGCTAGACACCAAATTAATATGCCCATCCTTGATGACGGACAATAACTCGGTCAGCGCTTCCCATAACGCGGGCTCGTCCATGGTGTCGGTAAAGCGGGCTTGAAAATCCGTGTAGCGCTGCTTCCAATCTACGCCGCGCTCATTAAAAAACGCGTAGTAATCGTTAAAGGTGTGCCACAGAATTTCAAACACGCGGCGCGGCGTCGCCTCGGTGATGAGCTTGCCGGGTGCGCACGCATCCGGCAGTGCCGGGTAGCGACGGAAGGTCAGGCGGAAACTTGGGTCAAGGGAAGAGGTCGCGGTGAATGACTGGCGGTTATCAGCCACTTCGATGTCCGTGGTGAGGAGTTCAGCTAATTCATCCTGGGTATAGTCCCTGGATTTCACACAAGAGGCGCGCGTGATCTGAAACAGGCTGGCGCCGTCCTTCCTGATCGCATACACGTCGCCATAACCCTCCCGTTCCCAAATGCCTATGATCTTCTTAAATGGAGAATCTGCCTGCTTGTGCTGGCGCGGAGAGTGTTCCTGAGAATCGTGCTCGCTGCGCTGCTCCATATGCTCATGACGCTCATGGGGCGACTGTTGCCGGGAATCACTATGAGTGCGCAGCGAGCGCGCCACTGATGTGTCGAGATCGTGAGTCGGGTGATTACGCTCGTGCGGTTTTGAGAGTTCTGCAGGCGCGGCTGCGAAGGACGTGCTGCCCCCCAGCATGGCCAGAGCCAGCGCGAGGCCCGGTAAAAACAACGCAAAAGTTTTCGGTGTCATTTTCATAATGCATACCTCTCTATTGTAAGACGCTAAACTGAGATCACGCTCGACTAGTCATGGTTAAACCTGACC
>JANOOV010000022.1:0-2154 GCA_031421535.1 Gammaproteobacteria bacterium | reverse complement strand
ACCGACGCACCGTTCAAGATGCTCAACACCGTTGCGATCCTCGCCGACGTGCAGAACACGCCGGTCGATGCGGCAAGAATTTCCAGGTTCATGCTCGGCGCTGCCGTGATCGCGCCCAGCGGTGCGCTGGAACTGGACGTGTCCGTCCAGAATGTCGGAACGCGACCCGCGAAACCAAGCACACTCAAACTCAAAGTCGCGCGCGGGGATCAGGAGTCGTGGATCGTGCTCGGCAAACTTCCTGCGATCCCGCGCGGCGGAGTGGTTGCGAAGCACTACTCCGTTCCGGTAAAGCAACTATTGGGGGGCGAAGTATTCCCCGCAGACACTATCACCGGGTTGCACATTACGCCGGTGATCGGCGACACCCCCGGCGCGGACACAGCAGACGCGCGGCAGGTGTTCATCACCCACAAGACGGTTGAAGCCCTGCGGGTGCGCGCGCTGTGGGTGACGCCGCTCGACTTCACCGACGCGAGCGTGAGCCGCACGCTTTATGCTTACGTTGAAAATCGTGGCAATACGCCGCTCAACGGTCTGTCGGCGCGTGCTTTTTCCATCCCCGCGCTGCACGAAGGCGTGCCGAAGTCCCTGCGCACACCGGTCGGAACCCAACAGGCCATCGCACCGCTGGCCGTGGGTGAGTCGCGCCTCGTCGCGATACCGATCCCCGGTTTCGTGCCGCCGCCGCAGCACGTGACCTTCGCGCTCGAAATCCTGCGCGGCGACCGAGTCGCCAAGCTGCACCTGCAAGGCTACCGTTACGGCGACACGCGCGGTTTCGCCACGCCACAGTATGCGCAGGACGTGCATCGCAACATCGTGGATCAGGCGATTCGCTTGTTGGAGAAGCAGGGCATTTACATTCCGGATTTGCAGAATTCGCTCTATCGCGGTAGTCCTTGGGCAAAAAACGAATGGCAGGAAATTATTGGGCTGCCAACAACGGAAATTAAAGCGACCGGCTACTGGACCGACGACATTCTGAATATCTTCTCCAGCGATTTCGGCGGGCTCGGCTACACGCTGATCGATGGCTCGCACGATGCCGACGGTGTGGACATCGCCTTTGGCTACTCGTTTGAAGACAACTTCGACAGCCATTTCTGGATTGTTGATCGCTACGACGACGACGGCTTGAACTCCAACGGCAGCAACCACCACAGCGCACTCACCAAATTGCGCGCGCTGCTCTATGGCGGCGGGCAGCTCGACTACGGTGCAATCAATCACTACAAGGCCGGTTACAAAAAAGCTGCGTGGTGGTTTCTCGGTCACGCCGCGCATTTAGTCGGCGATATCTCCGTACCTAGCCACGTCAACGACGAAAACAAGCACGGTGTCTACGGCGCGACCTACCACGATTGGATGGATAAGGGGAATTATTCGAAATGGAGCTACCTCGACGCCCAACAAAAAGGCGGCTTTATCAACGTGTACAAAGAGCCGACCGAAGGCGATCCGCTGCGATTCCTGGCGTACACCACGGCGCAAGTAGGTAATTCATTTCCGTGGGCGTCCACCGGTAAGGGCTCCGATGTCGGTTTGTACTATGGCCACGACGGTAACCGTGTCGCGGGCGGCAACGTGCCTCATTACGACAATTACATGGCAACACTCTACGCCACCATGGCACCACGCCCGTTGGCGAAATGGCATGTCAATAAAGACGAAGTGAACGATACCTGCGCAAATGCAGGAGGGTTGTGCCTCTGCTGCAACGAATGCCAGCTCGTCGATTGGGTCGGGGTCAACGAACAGCGCCGCGACTGCAAAGACCGCGACGGCCACACCGACTACGACAACTCTGATAACGCAGGCAACGACTCCGACGGCGACATGACCCGCATCGCCCAAACCAACTACCCCTACGCAATTCGTGCGACGGCCGGGTTGATTTACTGGTTCGCGGTGGAGACCGGGCAGATCGCGCGCGTGGAAGTAAGGAATGCATTACCGGCGATTTTGAATTTGATTTTGAATTAATTGTAGTTGTCTTGACTAGCGGCAGTATTTGAATTGCCGCCCGTTCGGGCAGCGATCATGGTGATCGAACGACATTAAATGTATACGGGAGCAAAGTTATGAAGCGACGTGGTCAAATCATTCGTATTTTACAGAGCAGCTTTCTCGGTTGTGTAATTGCATTTAATG
>JANOOV010000021.1:0-6949 GCA_031421535.1 Gammaproteobacteria bacterium | reverse complement strand
GTGGTAGTCGGGCTTGAGAATGGAAGCGTCCATGCATGTACCTTCGTGTAGGAGCGGCGCTCCTACCTTACGTTTTTCGCGCAACGGAAACCCAGATCGGCTAATGTCGAGTCCGGGCTCAGGTCAAAGCGATACGCGCCGCGTTGAAACAATTTGATGGCGTAGTGGCCTTCGCGCCCCCATGCGGCACCGCGAATGACTTTGTATTTGGTGCCGAAATCATCGCTGTTGTAGTCGGAACCCGGATACGGTTTGTACCAGTCGGCAACCCACTCCGATACATTACCCGCCAGATCGTACACCTCGAACGGCGACTTGTCGGACGGATAAGAACCGACCGGCGCCACGCCGTCGTCCCAGGATTCATCGCCGCTGTTGCTCTTGCCTGCCGCCCATTCGGCGCCCCACGGAAATTCATTACCCTGGGACCCGCGTGCGGCTTTTCCCATTCGGCTTCCGTCGGCAGGCGCTTGCCGGTCCAGCGGCAGAAGGCATCCGCGTCAAACCAGCTTACGAAGGTGACCGGTAATTTATCCATCAACGCCAGACGATCCTTCATCGCCTTGAGCAATTGCTCCTTGTCCATTTTGGTGGTGTCGATGTCAAGATGGAATACCTTGGTTGCCAATCTGCGCAACTGCTCCACGTCGAGCGGCGCGAGCTTTTCCATTTTCAGACTCAGTATGTAGCCGCTCTCGACCCACACCGTGGGCGGCGCATGCTGCGCTTTTCGCACAAACTCGCGGTACTGCGCATTGGTCACTTCAAATTGGTCAAGGGCGTACGCGCGCGTTTTAACTTTACGTTGCGGATGCTCATCGAGGTACCAGGGCTTGGCATTACCAAATTCCTTGCCGACCTGCGCTTCACCGGTGTTGTTGCTGCCCATAATGAATTCGCCCGCCGGTACCCGCACCATGCCGGGGTCAACCCCGGGGGCTTGCGCTGCGTAAACCTGCACGGCGAACCAACAACAGCAACCCAGTAATACACGACGCATCGAACACCCTCCTCAAATATCTTTCGCGCAACGAAATCCGAAACTCTTGTTTTTGGTGCTCTTCAAAAAGAACGCACGGTTGTAGGCAGGTGCGGAAATGCCGCATTGATAAAACGAACAATCCCACCACGAGCCGCCCTTGAGCGTCTTGTACACTTCGCCGTAATTCTCCGACGACCGGGTATTGCCCGGATAAGCGCGATACCACGACGCCGTCCATTCCCACACATTGCCCGACATATCGTACAGCCCATAGGGACTTCTTCCGTCTGCGAACGCACCCACCGGCGCAGTGTCGCCCGCCTGCTTGAGCGCCGTCCAGCGCACTGGCCCGTTGGATTTGTTGAAATCAAATTCGTTGCCGTAGGGGTAAATGCGCCCGTCGCTGCCGCGCGCTGCTTTTTCCCACTCTGCGTCACTGGGCAACCGCTTGCCGGCCCATTTGCAATAGGCGTCGGCGTCAGTCCATGACACATAAACCACCGGGTGATCCACCTTGCCTTTCGGGTAAATTCGATTCTCAAAATGCTGCGGCGATTTGTAGTTGGTGGCGTCGATAAATTTTTTGTACTGCAGATTGGTCACTTCGTATTGGTCGAGGTAAAACGCGCCGAGCGTGACTTTATGCTCCGGCCCCTCATCCGACAAGCGTGTGTCGGTGCCCATCACGAACTCCCCCGCCGGAATCAATACCATCTCATGGGGCTGCGCGCCAATGCGGGTGGCGTCGTAATACATCGTGATGCGCATGCCGGGACCAACGGTATTTTCAGCGGGCGCCAGCGGCTCTTGCGCCACAACCTTATTTTCTCCCGACGCAACGTGCACCCCCTCAGGCAAGCGCAGCGATTCACCGTGGCACTCGCGACATTCGGCCATCACACTGCGCGTCAACGCTAACGGCTGGCTGGCATGGCACGCGCCGCACCCGCGACTGCCAGCGTGCAGCGCGGCATCGGCCAGCGCCGACACGGCGCACAATATCACCCCAGCAACCGGGTAAAATTTTAGAAAGTTCACGACGCAAAAATCCTGGCAGACAGCCGCACGCTACGGTGGGCAGCAGTATAACGATTAGATGCAAGTGAACAAACAGGAAGCCGGTTACACGTAGTAATCAATGCTGCCGATGGCGCGCACGACTTCGGGCGCGTTTGCCGCGAATTCGAAATCAGCGCGATACCCCATCTGCGAACCGCCGCCCCCGGATTCGTGCTGCTCGCGGGCATTGTTGCGTTGTTGCGCCAGCGATTTATCCGAAACATCGACGTTGACCAAATTGAATCCGCTGTCCGCCAGCATGTCGCGCAAGCGGCCGAGCGACAACTCGATGGCTTCACGCACCGCACCCTGCGGCGAACTGAACATCAGGCTGGCCTGGTCGTTGCTCATGACGATGCGCACCTCCACCTGACCCAGTTGTGGAGGGTGCAAACGAATTTCGGCTTCTTGCAGATTCTGCCGCACCGCGAAAGTGACACGCTCCGCGAACACGTCGCTCCAGCCGGGCTGACCCGGTGCCTGGGGAATGGCCAAATCAAACTTGCCTGATGTTGCAGCAACCGGGGTTGCCGCAGCGTTAGACGGAATGATCGCGCTGGAATTCAGTGGAAACGTTCCGGTATTGACGGTCGCCGCGTCGGGCGTCGGCGTATTCAGTATCGCCGCGACCGCCCCTTCAAAACACTCGGCGCTGCGCTCCTGCACCGGGACCAGCACCGAGGCGACGGAGGTCAACAATTCCAGCTCTTGCGGCGTGTGTTGCTGCCGCGCCTGCGGATCTTGCGATGTGGTCTGCGCCTGCGGGTGCATCGTTACCGTTGGCGGTTCCTGCCCCAGACTGAATGGATTTGGCGCGAACACGGAGGTGACCGTGGGCACGGATACCGATGCGCGGGCAGGTGCAGTGCTGATGAGACTGGTCGCTATGTTGACTACCGGCACCTGTGCTGCCATCAGCGCTGCGGGCAGCACGGTTTGCGCGCCTTGCGTTACGGCGTCGATGAACTCAACACCCGGATCGGGCAAGGTCATTTTCGGCATCGGATCGTCGGCCGCATCATCTGCGGCGGCGAACACCTGCGGCGACATGCCGGTCAAGTCCAGCAGTTGCAGTAACAGCGGTGAATCATTTCCGCTCTGCGGCGAGTGATTGCCGTCATCCAACGTCGCGCTTAACGCTAATGTCAGTGCGAGCGCGCCATCGGGCGGAGTGTCCGGCATCGCGAGATCGTCCAGCGCATCTTGAAAGGTATTCGCAAAAGACTGCGGCGCGCCGGTCGCGGTGGTTAACGCGGCAATCTCCGGCGTCACCGCCGCCGGTGGCACGCCGAGCACGGCGCTGAGTTGTGGGTCCACGGCAGGCTCCAGTCTGATTCGAGTCGATGACACATCAGCAATTGGTATGCCAGAAATGAAATTAATCAGCGGGTAGCAGGTCTTGGCAACTGACCTGCGTCACACCAGGAACAGCGTCGCTAATCCTAAAAATATAAAGAATCCGCCGCTGTCGGTGATCGCGGTAAGCAATACGCTCAGACCTTCGGCGGGGTCGCGCCCGACTTTGTGCATCGCGAGCGGAATCACGATGCCGACAAACGCGGCAAGCAGCAGATTCAGCGCCACGGCCGCCCAGATCACCAGACCCAGGTGCACGTTGCTATACAGCGAGAACGCAAGCGCACCGACCACGCCGCCGAACACCAGCCCGTTGAGCAGGCTGATGCTGAACTCCTTGGAGATCAACCGCCGTGCGTTGTTCGAAGTGATCTGGCCCAAGGCCAGCGCGCGCACGATCAGCGTACCCGTTTGATTCCCCGAGTTGCCGCCGATGCCCGCGACAATCGGCATGAGCGCGGCGAGCGCCACCAGTTTTTCGATGCTGCCCTCGAACACGCCGATGACGCGCGACGCGATGAACGCCGTGACCAGATTGATCCCCAGCCACATCCAGCGGTTTTTTGCGGCTTTCCACACCGACGCGAACAGATCTTCCTCTTCGCGCAAACCCGCCAGGCTTAACATTTCGCTGTCGGATTCTTCGCGGATGTAGTCCAGCACGGCGTCGACCGAGATACGCCCGATCAGGCGGTTATTATTGTCAACCACCGGCGCCGTGACCAGGTCGTAACGTTCAAAGGCTTGTGCGGCGCCCGCCGCGTCGTCCTGCGGATGGAACACGGTAACGTCGGTTTCCATCACCACGCCCACCATCGCGGCGGAGTCTTGCACCAGCAGCGTGTTGATCGGCAACACCCCGTGCAACACATTGTTCTTGTCCACCACAAACAACTTGTCGGTGTTATCGGGCAACTCGCCCAGGCGGCGCAGATAACGCAGCACCACTTCGAGCGTGATGTCGGCGCGAATCATCACCATGTCGAAGTCCATCAACGCGCCCACGGTTTCTTCGTCGTACGACAGCGCCGATTGCAGGCGTGCGCGATTTTGTTCGTCAAGCGAACGCAACACGTCCTGAATTACATCCTGCGGCAAATCCGGCGCAAGATCGGCGATTTCTTCGGTGTCGAGACTTTCTGCGGCAGCCAATAATTCAGCGCGGTCCATGCTCTCGATCAGCATTTCGCGCACCGCGTCAGAAACTTCCAGCAGGATTTCGCCGTCGCGCTCCGCCTTCACCAGATCCCAGACGATCATGCGCTGATCGCGCGGCAAGGCCTCAAGAATGTAGGCGACGTCGGCCGGGTGCATCTGGTCGAGCTTGTGATGCAGCTCGGCAAGATTTTGCTTGTGCACCAGGGTTTCGACGAGGTCATGACGCGGCATGTCTTGCCGGTGCAGCAGCTCTTCGACCAGCTTGTGCTTGTTCAACAGCACGAGCACCTGTTGCAGATTTTCCGTGGCGCTGTCGAGTGGTTTGATTTCTTCTGTTTCAGCCATAGCTGCTTCGACCGGTCTGCGCCCGCATTGAGAGGCAGCGCATTCTAGAAAAAAAATGCGTGCGTGGTCTACGTTTATCTTGTCACGGAGTGCGGCACGATACTCATTTGATGCTGTCGTTCGTCGCGAACACGATTCGCAGACATCTGTCGAATTTCGACGTGCAACACGAAAACGTTACCGCGTTGAAACGCTGAATTGAGCCTTGCAAACTATATTGCAACTGAAATAATTAAAGAGGAAGAAATCATGAAATGCACGATCTGCAAACATGGCGAGACGAAACCCGGCATTGCCACAATCACATTGGAACGCGGACACACGACCATCATCATTCGCGACACGCCGACAGAGATTTGCCAAAACTGCGGCGAGACGTATCACGCCGAAACTGTAACTGAAACCGTATTGCGACAGGCAGAAGCCGCCGCCCAAGCCGGAGTTAAATTCAACGTGCGGCGATATACGCAAGCAGCGTAACGAGAAGGTTACATAGCTCAAGCACGTACCCGACGATTGTTTCGTTGCGAATGGCCGAGTGCGGCCATACCAGCCGTTCAAAAAAGTCGAGAATGCGGCTCTGGAATGTCTTGATCCGTGACGAAGCAGACATCAGCACAGCAATTCACGAGCGTCCGCTTTCGGGTGCCTCTCAAGCGAAGCATAGGAAAAACAAACGCCCTTTTTTCCTGAACCCAGGGCGCCCAACACAGCGACGACGCGCTCATCCACGATCGAGCTTACTAAATATAGCGGGTGAGTGAGTCTCGCTAGATTATTCTGTGACTTTCGAGCGCAGAATTTGTCGTTTTTGGCTCTTCGGCCATAGCCTGCCCCCGGCCTCACGTTTTCACGACGCCATGGATGGCGGAGGTAGAGCAACGCAGGGAGCAGTAGCCCAGTGAACCGATGAGTGGAGCATTGCGGGCGACGGGAAGAGATCAGCTTCTCGCTCGGGGTCGTAGCGCGCCGGGGTACGTGGTGGCGGGTGCGCTTGCAGACCCAGGTGTGGCTTTCCGGCCCTACCGCAATGGCACACGCTGCGCCTGTCGCCGACTTTCAACCGCATCACCACACCGCTGAATTTGCATCAACTCAAACGCATCGGCGTCGTCGCCATCGGCCGCGCGTTTGCCGCAGACGTGTGCATCGCGCGCGTGGCCCTTTACTGCTAGCCGCTCAGCAGCGGATCGAGCAACGAGTCATGCGAAGGGGATGAGACAAGGCACGCCATGCCGCGTGTGCTAGGATTCCCGCAACAAAAAAATAGATGAATGGGGAAGGGGCAGTTGGTCCAGCCAGAACAACAGGCACGTTTAACGATTGATCAGCTCCTTGCTGCGGCGGGCTGGCATGTGTGCGACGCGGACCAAGCCAACATCCACGCTGCGCGCGGCGTTGCGATTCATGCTCTCAATACGATCCGTAGCAACGTCGTCGACACCACCGCGCGGGTCTGCATCTGCACCCTCCAGCGCATATACTCCATGCTCAGGGCCGCGACTTCCTTCCCGACCTCCACGCCAATGATGATGGTCGGGTTTTGTCGCGCAGCACGAATCCAATGACAACTTCCATTGCTCATCATGCCTAATTCAAAAGACACTTACAGTCGGCCCTCTGATACCCCGAGTTTCGTCGTCCGGGAGGACACCATCGAATACGGCTTCATTGGAAAACTCCAAAGCCTCAAATACGAATATCGCGAAGACATCTGCGACCGCGCCGCGTTAGAGAAAAACTTCCGCGAAAAATTCGAGGCTCTCAACCGCGTCCGTCTCACCGATGGCGAATTCCCGCGTCTGCTGGAGGAGATCATCACCCCCGATGTCTTCACCGCCGCCCGCACCTTGCGCGAGCGCAACAGCTTCACCCGCGACGACGGCACGCCGCTGAACTACACCTTGGTCAACATCAAGGACTGGTGCAAAAACACATTCGAGGTCGTCAACCAGCTCCGCATCAACACCGACAACAGCCACCACCGCTACGATGTCCTCCTGCTCATCAACGGTGTGCCCTGCGTGCAGATCGAGCTGAAGACTCTCA
>JANOOV010000020.1:0-2445 GCA_031421535.1 Gammaproteobacteria bacterium | reverse complement strand
AGCGCCACTCCGGCCAGCGGCGCCGCTTTTACCGGCTGGGGCGGCGACTGCAGCGGCAGCACCCCAAGCTGCACCCTCACCATGAGCGCGGGCCGTGCGGTCACAGCCAGCTTCACCTTCACCACCAATCCTCCACCGCCTGTAGCCCAATTCCCCCTCACCGTCAACGTGACCGGCAGCGGCAGTGTGAGCAGCACCTCGCCCGGCATCATCCTATGCCCGGGTGATTGCACTGAAACACTTCCCGCCGGAAGCAACATCACCCTGAGTGCCGCCCCCGTCAGCGGCTCCATCTTTACCGGCTGGAGCGGCACGGATATTTCCTGTCCCGGCACCGGCACCTGCACGATGTCGATGACGGCGGCGCGTTCGGTTACGGCCACCTTCACTACTTCCGCCTCGATCAGTATCTCGATCACCGCACCAGTGAGCACGGGAAGCTATACCGCAAGCTCGACGCCCTTGACGGCCGGTGGCACCACCACCGGTAGCGTGAGTCAGGTGACCTGGGTTAACGGCAGCAGCAACGGTATTGCCACCGGCACGGGCACGTGGTCGGCGGCCGGTATCGCCCTGCAGGCCGGAACCAACACCATCACCGTTACGGCGCACGGAAGCGGGGGCGGCAGCACGGCAAGCGCCTCGCTTGTTGTGACCTATGGCATCGCGACGAGCTCAACCTTCTACCTCTCACCCTCCGGCCTGAATACCAACAACGGCACCTCCATCGCCACGCCGTGGAAAACATTCGCTCATGCGTTTTCGAGCACGAACATGAAAGCCGGTGACGAATTGATTCTGCTCGACGGCCTCTACTCGGCGGCAGCGGGCATCGGCACCGGAGTCATCAGCTATCTCGGCACTGGTTCGGGGCAGCCGCCCTCGGGCACTGACGTCAACAACGTCACCCGGGTGCGGGCGCTAAACTCCGGGAGCGTAACCATCGCAGGCGGGCTGTTCATAGGGAGCTCCAACCGCAAGGACAGCTTCATCACCATCCAGGGCATCACCTTCGATGGCAACAGCAACGGTATCGAGGGCGGCGGCTCTATGTACAACACGGACCACGTCACCGTGAAGGAGTCCGGTTTTCGAGGAGGGTTGGGGATCGGCACCAACGACAGCAACGGCACAATAATCAACACCTACGCGCTGCTTGAGGACGTGTGGGTTTGGGGCACTGACACCCGCATCATGCTCAGCGTTTATCGCTCCGACCATGTGGTGGTTCGGCGCGCAGTTGTCCGTAACGATGGATGTTCTTTAACTGCGCCGAATACGTGCGGTGGTAATAGGGGAAACGCGATGGTGGGAACCACCATCTACAACTCACATGACGTTTCGTTCCAAAATGTCATTGCTGTGGATAACCTGCTCGGCACCGCTGGTTGGGGCGGCGCCTCGGACTTCTCGATTGCCTGGCACAACAACAACCATCCCCACCCTTTTCACCGCAACGAGTGGCTCGGCACCCTATCCATCAACACCAAGCTCGGGATGGGCTACTACTACGACATCGACAACGTAGCAACAAACGTGCAACCGATGGCGACGTATCGAGACATCGTGGCGATCAATACCCAGCCTGGGGTACCTTCCAGCGGGCTCTCCCTCAACATAAACTGCGGATCCGGTTGTCCCGCGCACGACATCTCTATACGCAACGCGACATTTAGAACCCTTGGTGGGGGCATCGATCCTCCCTTCGGTATCTACATCAATCCGGCGCTCGCGAACGGAGTCCTTGATATCCAGAACATCATTGCCTTCGGTGATGGGGCGACGTCGACCGGCGTGAGCACGAGCTCTCCAGTAAGCCTGAGCTATATGAACGTCTACGGATACACCGTCCCCTACTCCAAGCCACGGTGTGTAACCGGCTGCTACACGGTCAACCCCACGGGCGGGGCAACGCCTTCACTCAAGTACCCGATACAGATCGAGAGTGGCTCTCCGCTTAAAAGTGCTGGCCTCAACGGCGCAGATATCGGCGCCACGGTCCTTAATCGCTACGGTGCAGACGGCACCCGTTACGGCGAAGCCAACTACAACACCTTGACGGGCACCGCACTGTGGCCTTGGCCCAACGAGGCGCGCATCAAGCAGCAAATGTGCGTGGGCGCGGGCGTCACGCGTGGCTTCTGTTCGACCGGTACACGGCTCGACGGAATCAACCCGGTCACCCTGACCAGCTACATCTGGGAGCAGCTCGGCAACCCGCTGCCGAACGGCATCTATCCTCCGCCTCCTCCGTAAAGCACTGCGCTCAGGCCCGCTGCTTCGCCTGTTGACTTGATTCAAAGGTAACGTCGACGTTATGGAACACAGACAAGACTTCAGGTTGAAAAATCAGTCGCGTGGATTAAGGCCATGGACACCGCTGAGGGAAAAATCAGGGCGTTGTGTTTCCGCTACGGGGTTCCTGGTCTTGGCTATTCTTCAACT
>JANOOV010000019.1:0-2801 GCA_031421535.1 Gammaproteobacteria bacterium | reverse complement strand
CGCTTGGATGTGGCTGGTGTTTTCTTTTGGAACGCGTGCAGCACATAGACTGCATCGGCAACACGGGCAGTGTAGATAACGCGGTAGGTTCCTGCGTCGTCCCACACTCTGATTTCTTCGACGCCTTTGCCTATTGAAGGCATGGGCTTAAAGTCGTCGGGTTGTTCGCCACGCTGCACCTTGTCTAACTGGTAGCCCGCATCCTGCTTGGCATCCTCGGGGAAGTCGCGCAAACGCTTGAGGGAATCACCGAGAAATCGGACAGGCTTCATGCGCCAATTATCCTTGTTTGGATATAGCTTGCAAGCTTAGTTAAGCCTGGATCATGGGGATTGATCCTTTAAGCCGTTAGTGTTAACTAACAACCGTGTCCAACATCGAATTTTTACTTCAGCACTCCAACTTCGCCCACGTGCCGGTGAATGACATTTTGGCGCGGTTGCAGATTCCGCTGACCATGCCAGGCCCCAACTTGCGCCTGTTCCCCCATACCCACGGCACCGACGGATTCTACGGCGCGGTGCTGGAAAAAAAACCACCGCCTGCCCTGTCACAAAATCCAGCCCATGGCCGATAACTTCCACGTGGTATTGAGCACCTGCCCCACGCAAGAAAGCGCGCAGCGGATTGCGCGGTGTGTCGTGGAAGCCCGGCTTGCGGCGTGCGTTAATGTGATTCCGGGGTTGCGCTCTTACTACGAATGGAAGGGGCAAATTGAAGTCAGTGATGAAGTTCTGCTGGTGATCAAGTCGCGCGTGGAGCTGTTTGAAGCGCTGCAAAATATGATCACATCACAGCATCCTTATGAACTTCCGGAAGTGATCGCGGTCCTTATCAGCACGGGGTTTCCGCCCTATCTCGCCTGGCTTGGCGCAACAATGAGAACCACTTCATGATTCGAAATTTTTTCGCCTGGGTTGTAATGAGTCTGTACGCAAGCAGCGGTTTTGCGCTCACTGACAACGACGAACCGTTACCGCCCGAGCAAGCCTTTGTATTGTCGGCATCGACACCGAATGCCAATACCCTGCGCGCCAGCTTTGCGATCACCGACGGGTACTACATGTACCGCGAAAAATTCAAATTCACTTCCGACAGCAGCGGCGTCACGCTGGGTACCCCGAGCTTCCCGAAAGGTAAAGTCAAGACCGATGAATTCTTTGGCAAGGTTGAAACCTACCGCAACAAGGCCGTGATCGACATCCCCATCGACCGCAAAAATTTTAATGGCGACACCCTGCACTTCACTGCGATCTCTCAAGGCTGCGCCGACATCGGCGTGTGTTATCCGCCGCAAACGCAAAAAGTGTCGCTCAAGCTGGCAGCCGCGACGATCGAAGCCCCGGCGGCACCATCGCAAAGCAGTGGCACTGCATTTTCGGCGTTGAAGAAATTCGGTTCGAGCCTGGGCCTGGGGAAAAACGACGATCCGTTTCTTGAGGTTGATCAGGCCTTCGCCTATTCGTCCGACATGCTCGACGGCAACACCCTGGTGGCGCGCTGGAAAATCGCCGAGGGTTACTACCTGTACCGCGAGAAATTCAATTTTGAAATCCAGGATGCCAATGGCGTTTCGTTAGGCGCGGTGACCTTGCCCAGAGGTCAGATGAAGAACGATGAAAGCTTCGGCAACATGGAGGTTTTTCACGACGGCGTTGAAGTCAAGCTCCCGCTCCTGCGCACTAACCTCAGCCCCACCAACATCACCCTGGTCGCAAAATATCAGGGCTGCGCGGAAGCCGGATTTTGCTACCCGCCGCAAGAACGCGCGTTGCCGGTTTCGTTACCCGCCGGCGTCGCCATGGCCGTCACCGCCAACGTCGGGCCCAGCAGCGGACCCGCGCCCATCGTCTCCGAACAAGACCAAATCGCCGCCACGCTGGCGGGCGACAACATCCTGCTGGTGCTGCTGAGTTTTTTTGGTTTCGGCTTATTGCTCGCGTTCACGCCGTGCGTGTTCCCGATGATCCCGATCCTGTCGAGTATCATCGTCGGGCAGGGTGAAGGGCTCACCACACGCCGCGCATTTATATTGTCGCTGGTGTATGTGCTGGCGATGGCGGCGGCCTACACCGGTGCGGGTGTGATCGCCGGATTGTTCGGCAGCAACGTGCAGGCGATGTTCCAAAACCCGTGGGTGCTGGGCTCGTTCGCAGCGGTCTTCGTGCTGCTGTCCCTGTCGATGTTCGGCTTCTACGAACTGCAAA
This sequence comes from Gammaproteobacteria bacterium, assembly GCA_031421535.1. Classification (GTDB taxonomy): domain Bacteria; phylum Pseudomonadota; class Gammaproteobacteria; order SG8-11; family SG8-11; genus UBA6921. The sequence continues at coordinate 594 of JANOOV010000019.1, read as the reverse complement.
TGCCGTGTTTCTTGCAGAGCAAAATCACCGAACTGAGCAACAAGCAGAAAGGCGGCACCCTCACCGGCGTCGCCGTGATGGGGTTGTTATCCGCGCTCATCGTCGGCCCGTGTGTCGCCGCGCCGCTGGCCGGTGCGTTGATTTACATCGGTCAAACCGGCGACGCGGTGCTGGGCGGTGCCGCGCTGTTTATGCTGAGCATGGGTATGGGCGCACCGCTGCTGGTGATCGGTACATCGGCCGGGAAAATCCTGCCGCGCGCTGGCAGCTGGATGGACACCATTAAATCGGTGTTCGGCGTGTTGATGATCGCGGTGGCGATCTGGATGCTGGAACGCATTATTCCCGCCGAAGTGAGTCTGTTCCTGTGGGCCGCGTTACTGATCGTTTCAGCAATTTACCTGGGCGCGTTCGAACCCTATGGCGTCGACGCCAACGGCTGGCGCAAATTGTGGAAGGGTCTGGGCTTGGTCATGTTTACCTACGGCGTATTGTTGGTGATCGGCTCGGCCAGCGGCGCACGCGACGCGTTGCAACCTCTGCACATGTTGGCAGGAGGCGCTACTAGTCAAGGCGGCACCGCGACCGCAGCAA
>JANOOV010000018.1:0-13379 GCA_031421535.1 Gammaproteobacteria bacterium | reverse complement strand
GGAATCAGCGTACAGCCACAGGGCAAACAGAATTTCAGGGGCACTGGCCGCGCGGCCCGCGCCGCCTTCGCGCGACTTGATCACGGCGTACAGACCCCTCAAGTCTTGGCGCTCCACGTAGCCCCACACCCACCGCGCACGGCGGCCTTCGCCCAGCAACGACTCCAGGGTGCTGGCGCGCAGCTCCATTTGTAAGCGGTTGGGTAACAGCACGCGCGCGCGGGCGGGTGGAGTGCGGACCACGGCCGGCGGCGGGTCTTGCGGCAAGTCCGGAAACAGCGGTTCGGTTTCGTTCATGGGAGTCTTCCGTTCGCGTCTTGATCTGTGCGCACTTTACCCAGCCGTGTTCGTTATGTCACCGCTGAATGGGGGGATTTTTTCTCAGGCTCTGAGTCCGATGCGAACCATTTCGTATAGCTTTAGCGTCGTCTTGCCTGTGCCGCCCGGCGCTGGTAGTGCGGCAACATCCGCATAGATCAGGTCGCGCACAATGCACGTGGGTGTCAGGCGCGCGCCATTTAGTTCAGCTTCCGTCAGCTTCAGTTCGGAAGGTTGCGGCGGGGTGCCTGCTTGCGCGGTTGTGTCGCTGCCATATTCCTGCGTTAGGTCTTGAAGCGTCATGTCTTTACTACGTGGTGCGCTCATGCTGCGGACCTCGCCAAAGCTTTGTGATAAACGATCAGTCCGCTATCTTCTGGTAGCACGCGAACCGCGTTTGCTCCGGCAGTCAGCAGCAGGTAGGCGAATCGCGGAAGTTGTTCGACAGGAAACGCACCTTTCTGAATTACCAGGACATCGACGCCATGGACTGGCCAGCGAAACGCGCCGACATCTTCGCCCGGTGGTAGCACCAACTTGGCATGGTGAAATTTCGCTGAATGCCAAGCATCGGCACCGACAAGAATCGTAACCTCGGGCGCGGTTTTTTGTCTGTTCAGCGCGTCGGGCAAGTCGCGGGCATATGGAGGGAGTCGCATCATCGGTCTGGCGCGCAGGCTTTGTCGTTTGTGATGTCCATGTTATGCGGCCCGCCCGTCGTGGCGATTCGCCGCAATCCACTTGTTAAGGTCATCCAGCGTGTAACGTACCGCGCGGCCGAATTTGATGAATGCAGGGCCGGGCGTGTAGTTGGTGCGGTCGCCATCCATCCGAGCTTTCCGCAAAAACGACGAAGACACGCCAAGGTAACGCGCTGCGTCGACATCGGACAAAGTGCAGGTTTGCACTCCGTTTGTTGCTTCAGGTTTTGACATTGTCGCTCCCATGTACCCGGACGGTGCCCGGTGTTGATGGGATGACTTTAGATGTGCGTCGGAAACTCAAGGAACCCTGAGTTTCTAGTTTTTTGGAATGCCCGCTCGACGGAAAGCTTTGTTGATTCCTTGCGGGGTGGCGATGCTTGCGTATTTATTTTGCAGAACGGAACGCGCAGCGGTAATGCTCTTGCCTTGTTTGATAAGGGTATCGAAGTCGGTTTTCAATTTATCGTCACTCGGCAGCGCGCGCGGTCGTACCGCATTACTTGCGGCCTCTTTGCCCTTCAAACTTCTGCGCGCCGTGCTGTCATAAATAAGATGAGCAGCGCCACCGACAACAAACGCTTGCCACGCTTTAAACCAGTTGTCGGCATGGTGCGCGCAAAGCGTGTTTTCACGGATTCTGTCGCAAATATCCACCAGCACAAGCGCCAGCTTTTCCGTCTCAACTCCCGGCACCTTTTGGCTTGCCATGTACGCGTCAAGGGGCGCGATAAGTCGCTTTTCAAACGGTAGCGCGTCGGCTTCCGTTAGCGTGTACCCGTCGTCTGAAGCAGCTCGCGCCAGCTCGGCAATTGCGTCACGCACACGCCCAGCTTGAAACGGGTCAAACAAGTCGGTCCAGTCAGTTTTTAATGCGCGCTTCGTCACGGCGCGCCATCCAACAGCGCAACAGCCGCCGCCCGGTTTGCGTCGGTCGCGATTGCATAGCGTTGTGTCAATTTAAAATCAGAATGGCCCAGCAGCTCACGCAGCACGGCAAGGCTTGCGCCGCGCTGTACCAATCGGCTTGCAAACGTGTGGCGTAGATCATGTCAGCGCGCCACTATCCCGGCCTGCTTTGTGATCGTTCTCCACGCGGTCTTGACACTTAACACGGGGAACACAACACCTGTGTGGTCACTGCTTTGCGCCTTCCACTCGGTCAACACCCGCAATGCTTCTTCGTTTAGCGGAATCAATCGTTCCTTGCGCGCTTTTGAAGTGATCGCCTCAATGCGAATCGTGCGTGAGTCCAGAAACACGCGGGACCATTGCAGCTTCACCAACTCGCCAAGACGTAAGCCGGAATTCAACGACACTAAAACCATCGGCGCGAAGTGATCGAAATACGCTACGCGGTCAAGATCAGGCAGCAATTCATAACCGCGATCCTTGCGCCATTCGTTCGCGCTGGCCCGCTCGCGTTTGGCTTGCGTCTCGCGTGCAGTCATTGCGTCGCGCAATGCTTTTTCGTCGGCGTCGGTCAGGAATCGGGGTGCGCCCAAATGTTCGCGCACGTTCTTTACGACGCGGATCGGGTTCACACTAATCACGCCACGCTGCACGGCAAAATTCAACGCAGCTTTCAATGATGTTAACTCGCGATTGCAGGTCGAGCTGCTTACCTCTTTGCTGCGCTGTGCGCGCCAGCGGTCGATTTCATGTGGCTTGATATCACTCAGGCTGCGTTTGTGAAAACGTTTAAAGCTTTTGCGCAAGGGGTCAAGTGTGCTGCGCGGGCTTGCATGGTTGTCGGTGACAAAAGGCGCATACACTTCTTCGAGAAATTGCTCGAACGTTTCCGCTTTGGTTTTACGCTTCTCGGCTCGGTGGTCTACGCCCTTCACGGTATCGGCAAGGATTTGCGCGGCTTGGTCACGCGCCTGTGCGGGTGTCATCTTGGTTATCTTGCCGATGGTGACGCGCTTCCCTCGCGCATATTGCACTATGTAACTCATTGAGCCGGACGGTTGCACCCGGATGGTAAAGCCGGTTAGATCGGTGTCGTTGACTTCATATGGCTTTGCGTGGCTTCAACTGCTTCAGCAGCGTAGCGTTGATTTTAGCTTGCATGTTGTTTTCCGTAAGTGCAGCGTTGCACTTATTGCGACCGGCCTTCCCTTTCTTACGGGGATCAATATGGCAGAAGGGGCGATTCGCAAAATAAGTGCGCCCTAAGTGTAAGTGCAGGAATCAACAGCAACAACAAGGAATGAAGGAAGGCTTATAATGTGTTGATGCATATGTCTTTATTTGTCACTGAGTGCGACGGGCGTTTACTGTGTTTTTCGCTCAAAAACGGCTCCTAAGGGGAAGGTCAGCCGTTCAAATCGGCTCCGGGGCACCACTACAGGTAAAGCCGCTTCAAAGCCCGGTGATTGCTTCAACAAGCTCGCGTAAATGCCGCGCATTGGCGCCTAGATCGCCGCGCCCCACCCGCGATTGCGAGCGCGCATAAAGGCGGCCTTTACCATTGGGCTGCGCAACAATCCAGATTGATACGTCGTCCTTGAATCTCCATAAGCCGGTAGTTACAACCGCCTTGATACGGTATTGCGCAGCGTCGTGTGCAACGATTTCCCATCCGAGTTCTTCAGCGGCGCGCAAGGTGCTCGCGTAGAGTGCGGCTGCGTCGCGCTCATCGTCGGAAGCTTGCAGTTCGGGAAAGCGCGGATGGTCGCTGAGTTCCGCGTCGTTAAGAGTGAAGTACACACGTAGGCGTTCGTTCCAACCCGGTGAGTTGAATAATGGCGCATGGTTCATTGCAACTGCGCCGACCAGCAAGACCACGGCCGCAATGACCAGTATGAGAATCATTTTGAGCAGAGTGATAAGCAGCGACATGAAGTGCACCCTGATGACGAGAGCGCAAGTGTAGGTTTCATCAGGGGTATAAACAACGCAAAATTATTTTTGGGTACCGGAAGATTCGGCGCGCTGTCACCGCGATATTCAGTAACGCGGCCTGCGTTGCGCGGGCCGATCACTCTTGGGTTGAGCTTGGTTAACCTTCATATTACGGCCTTTCAATCCACTGCCGTTCAGTGCCTTCATGGCCGCGTCCGCTTCGGAATTGTTCGGCATTTCGACGAAACCGAATCCTTTAGACTCGCCGGAAAACTTGTCCGCGATAATCGCGGCGCTTTCCACGCCGCCAAACGCAGAGAATGCGCTATTCAGATCGCCATCGGTAACGCCATACGCCAGATTACCAACATATATTTTCATTAAACCGCCTTTTTCAATGGTGCACGAACCGATTTGACGCCGGATTGCTTCCTGTTCATGATTTCGATCAAGGGATGCAGTGCAAGGCAAAATCGAAATTAAAAACGCAGCATACACGGAGTATGTGAGTATTTTAATTTCGATTTTAACGCCGCAATGCGCCCTTGAGCGAGATCATGAACAGGCTCTTAGAGCGTGTCGCCCCAACTGGAGCGGCGCAAGCGCATCTTTGAGACCAGCAAGCCCAGCACGATACCGATCAGCATCACACCTGCGCCCGCAATGAACCAGTCTTTTTTCGCACGATCCTTCAATGCCTGATTTTCCTGCCGCAGCATTTCGCTTTCTTTGCCGACCGGCAGCGCCATGCCGCTGTCGGTGATTAGTGGCGCAACCGCAGCAGTGACTTCACGCGGCTTGGCCATCTCGACGCTAAGCTTGTCGCGCTCGCCAGATACGCTCTTCATCTCTTTGTCCCACTGTTCCTTGTCTTTCAGCAACTGCTCGTACTTCACTTTAATGTCCTTGAATTCCGCATCCACACGTGTGAATTTTTGTTCGACAGCGGTGAGTTTTATTTTGCTGGTCGGTTCGTTGATCAGGTATTGCGACAACACCCAGCCTTCCACCCCGTCCTTGGTGCGCACTTGCGAATAACCGCTTTCTTCGTTGACACGCAGCACTTCCATCGACGTGCCGCTGGGCAGCGTGCGCAGAATCTGATGTTGCGTGCCTTGACCGGCGCGCAACGTAATCGTGATTTGATCAATGACGTATACGGTTTTTTCCGCCTGTACCAGAGTGGGGTACAGGCAGAGCAGGCAAGCGCTTAATACGACACGTTTCACGGTAAGGGCTCCATTGTTTCGCTGTACCACAGCACAGCCAAAGGGTATGTGATGTATCGACGCCAAATCGACCGGGCTTAAATCCGAATTTCATTCGCGAGCGTAACGAGTCTAGCTTAACTTTGCGTTTAAGCCAGACCACTTGCACCAAAGCAACGATGCCGCGCCACTAAAATTTTCTCCAAACAGCACCGCATTGCACGTAACCTCCGCGATCCTTAAACTTAGTTCCCTCATGCCGACGATCCTCGCCCTGCTTGTTAAAGTTTTACTCGCCCTGCCTGCACTGGCGCTCTCGTTGCTGATCGTAAGCATGGCTTCGAATCACCCGCCGCTGTTCGATCCCCCCGGCTGGCGTGAACGTCTGCCGGTATATCTCACCACCCACGTCGCCGAAATCAGCGATCAGGCACGCTTCCCGGAACTGCAAGTACAAGACGATGCGCGCGATGCGGTGACGCTGTACGCAAACACCCTGCGCGCCATTGAAAACCTCGGTTGGGAAATCATCGCACGCGACGACGCACAACGTCGTGTCAGCGCCGTGGCGACGACGCTCTTGTGGAAACTCGAAGACGAAGTATCGATCTGGATCGATGTGCGCGTCGAGGGGGGTAGTCGGCTCTATGCATACTCGCAGTCACGCTCGGCGCGCGGCGACTTGGGCGCCAATGCACGACATTTACAGGATCTGGTGGCGGCAGTAGGCACGGTGCCCGTGCCGCAGACAAACTAATTTCACAAGGGATGCCGAATTTTCCATTAGCGCTCGCAGCGAGAGCGCTCAAGATTTTGAAGATGATTGATTTTTTTGCAGCGCATCCTTGATCTGCTGCTTGGCCTGCGGTGAAAGTTGATGCGCATCACCGCTGTCGGCCAGCCGCTGCGGATCACTGCGCAATGCGGCGCGCAGTGTGATCAGTTGTTGCCGATAGCGTTGGCACAACGCGCAAATAAAAAAGTGTACCCGCAGGCGCGCGCGTTGATGCCAACGCAACTGCCCATCCAGATCTTGCGACGACCAGCGCACTATTTCCCGGCACGGTGGCATCAACCAGGCCCACACATCACCTACCCAACGCGACATGCTCATAACCTCCGCTCACCGGGGTGCGCGCCCAGCCACTGGGTTTCAAAACAATCCCGCAGGCGCGCGCGCGCACGATGCAACAACACCCACAGATTAGACGGCGTAACATTCAAAACCTTACACACTTCGTCGCTATCAACCCCGTCGATGTCCTTCAGCGAAAACACTTGCGCGCTGCGCTCGGGTAACCGTTCCAGACAATAACGCAACACCTCCCAGAACTGCGCGTTTTCGGTCAGCTTGCGTGGATCGCACGCCCAATCCACCGGGCCCATGTGCTTATTCAGCCAATGGCCGCCCGCGTCGAAACATTCCGCATTATCATCGTCTGCCGCCGTCATGCGTTCAAGATTTTCAAACGGCTTCTCGCGGCTGGCGCGGCGCACATAGTCAATAACTTTATGCTTCAGAATGCCCACCAGCCAGGTGCGCTCCGCCGATTGTCCGGCGAACGAATGCCGCGCTTGCAAGGCGGCGAGTAACGTCTCTTGCACAATGTCTTGCGCAACCTCGACATCGCGCACGCGCAGCATGGCGCAGCGATACAGATAATCGCCGTGTTGATCGACCCAGGTGTCGGGACTAGACAGGCCGGAGAAAGTCTTGCTGGTGGTGTTCGTCAAAGGTGGTTTTCCTGGCGCCGCCAAAACCTTCATTTTGAATCGTCTGTGCACGCCTGCAAACGCCGCCGCGATTGTTCCGACGGCAACAGCTTCAACAGGCGCGCCATCTCCGGGCCGTGGACTTCACCGGTGAGCGCGACGCGCAGCGGGTGAAATAAATGTTTACCTTTGACGCCGGTCGCGTTCTTCACGTGCTCGGCCAAGGCTGAGAAATTGTCACGATGCTCGCCCCAGGCGCGCAGCGCCGCTTCGAAAAACACCGCACCGGCCTGCCGCACGATCTGTTGAGCGTCGTGGTTCAGTACTAAATTTTCGCCGTAAATCACCTGCGCCCAGTGCAATGCATCCTTGGGTTGCGTGACGTTGGGTCGCACCGTTTCGATAAACTCGTCGCGCCGTTCATTCGGCACCAGACGATGCACCTCCGGGCCCATCCACACCCATAAGTCTTCAACCGGCGCCTTGGCGACGGCTTCGTGCTGCCAGTGAATCAATTGATTGACATCGTGACGCGCGGGCGAGCGGCCGAGTTTGGCGGTGTCGAAACCGGCGGCGAGTTCTTCGAAGGTCATGTAGGCGTTGCTTTCGTACGCGTGACCCAAACGGGCGAGGTGATTCACGACCGCGCGCGGGAAATAGCCGCTGGCACGCAACTCGCGCACGCTTTCGCTGCCGGTGCGTTTGGACAGCGGTGCGCCGTCGGCGCCGACGATCATGGAGATGTGGCCGTAGCCCGGCACGCGCAAATGCAATGCTTCGAGCAACAGAATCTGGCGCGGCGTGTTGCTTAAATGGTCTTCGCCGCGCAGCACGTGCGTGACCTGCATCAACGCGTCGTCGATGGCGTTGCAAAAGAAAAACGCCGGTGTGCCGTCAGCGCGCCGGATGATGAAATCGCCGATGTCGGCGCCGGAAAAAATTTGCTCGCCGCGCACCGCATCATCGAAGCGGATGTTCTGGGTTTGCGGCACGCGAAAGCGCAGCGCGGGTGGCACGCCTTCCTGTAATTTGGCCTGCACCTGCTCCGGCGTGAGGCGCGCACAGGTGCCCGCGTAACGCGGCGGTTTGCTCGCGGCGATTTGCGCCTTGCGCGACAGTGCAAGCTGGTGCTCGCTGCAAAAACATGGGTAGGCCAAATCGCGCTGTTCCAACTCGGAGTAATAGCGCGCGTAAATCTCCGCGCGCTGCGACTGGTGGTAGGGCCCGTGGTCGCCGCCCACGTCCGGCCCTTCCTGCCAGCGCAGGCCGAGCCAGGCCAAGTCTTCTTTCAACGCGTCGGTGTAATCGTGGGTGCTGCGCGCCGGGTCGGTGTCTTCGATGCGCAGCAAAAACACGCCGTGATCGCGCGCGGCCATCAACGCACTAAACAATGCCGTGCGTACGTTGCCAAGATGGATATAACCCGAGGGGCTGGGGGCAAAACGGGTTTTAGTGATTGCTGGGTTCATGCTGCGGCATGGTAACGAAAACACCGTACCGCGACAAAGCAATTCGCCGCTTACGGCGGCAGGTTTTCCGGCGTGGGGTACTGCATTTTAAGTTCGCGCAAGGCTTCGACAATGAGCGTCGCCACCACGAGGTTCCGGTACCACTTCTTGTTGGCGGGAATAATGTGCCACGGCGCGTTGCCGGTATTGGTTTTCGCAATCGCATCTTCATACGCTTCAGCATACCTGGACCAATGTTCACGCGCCTGGAGATCACCGGCGTGAAATTTCCAGCGCTTTTTTGGGTTGTCGAGACGCGCACGCAGGCGCGCCCATTGCTCGTCCTGATCAATGTGCAAAAAGAATTTGAGAATGGTCGTGCCTTCCTCGGTCAACATGCGTTCAAATTCATTGATGTGCGCATAGCGCTGCTCCCAGACCGGGCGCGTGACCAATCCCATCACCCGTGTGACCACCACATCTTCATAATGACTGCGATTAAAAATGGCGATTTCACCCTTGCCGGGTGTGTGCTGATGGATACGCCACAGATAATCGTGATCCAGCTCGCGCTCGCTCGGCACCTTGAAACTCGTCACGCGCACGCCTTGCGGGTCCACCCCCTTGAACACGTAGCGGATGGTGCCGTCTTTGCCGCTGGCATCCATGCCTTGCAGGATCACCAACAGCCGGTGTTGATGTTCCGCGTACAGCAGCTCCTGCCACTCGCTCAATTCGGTCTGCAATTCGGCGAGCCGGGTCTCGCCATCATCCTTGCCGCTGTCGAATGCGTCGGTCGCATTCGGATCCCAATCGCTGAGCTTGACGCGCTTGCCGGGTTTGACGCGATAACGGTTCATGGTATTTCCTCCTCAGGGCCGTGTCTTTGCATTATCGATGCCCTGCTGTAGTTCAAACTGGTTACCGCGCTCGCGGCGTTTGTTGGCGAGATAGTCCGCCTTGGGCAGCTCATACAACTGCGTGTGGAACCGCTCGGTGAGATCAAACCAACGGTTCATTTGTTGCTCAAAACGCCCGGCATCCGACAGTGTGCGGGTGTCGAGATCAACCTGGAGCGCGAGAAAATAACGCACCACGTTGCGCTCGATCATGGCCTGCACGCCTTTGATCGGCACCGGCTTGCCGACAGCGTCGGGCACGTTGCTGAAGCCGATCTTGCCACGGCCTAACGTGGCCAGATAAGTTGCGGTCGCCATGCGGCTCACCGTTCCAAACTGCATCGCCGATGTGAAATGCACCAGGGTTTGGCCGTCGATATCGATGGCATTCAGGCGAATGTGGTTGTCCCGGGTTCCAAGCGGGCCGTCGTTCGCATCGAGCGATACCTCGATGCGTTGCGCGTCGCGCGAAGCGTGAAAAACGTAACGCATTGCGTAGGCCTGCTGTGGCGTTTGATAGTCTTTGCGCGCGACATACAGCGTTAGCAATTCGTCCGCAGCGTCCTGGCCTACGGTGCATGACTTTACATTTACGCTCAGCAACAAAAATCCACACCAGCGTCGCGCATCACCGAGCAGCTCGGCCACTGCGCTAAACGGCTGATCCACTACGCCGTACACTTCGGCGCTGACTTTGTCGCCCTGCTCATCCGACTGCACGCGCAGCGGCATGCCGAATGGATTACTCGCAACATTCTTGGTCAGCTCGCGATAGTGCGCGCGCAGTTCGTTGATATCCGCCGCCGAGGCATCGGCACCCCACATCAGTACGACGTATAAAACCAAATAGCAGGAATAACGCATCGCCTACTTTCTCCGTGCCGTATTGCATGTTAAAAACACGCGCATGACATCCATTCCACCTTTGGATATTACCCCCTCTTTGCAGGATGCATTGCGATTGCATCACAGCGGTGACCAGCACGCCGCTGAAAAAATCTACCACGCTCTTTTGCAGACCGATCCCGCGTGCGCCGATGCCTGGCACTTGCTGGGCTTGATCGCATTGCAGCGCGGCGAGTGCGCGCAGGCGATTGAACACATCAACGCCGCGCTCCGCCATAATCCGCAGCACGCCGTGTATCACTTTAATCTCGGTCATGCCTATAAGCGGCACGGTGCGTTGCCGGAAGCCGCCGCGAGCTACCGGGCCGCGCTCGCGTTGCGTCCCGATGACGGCGACGCGCTTAATAATCTCGGCGGCGTGCTGCTCGACCTGAACGAGATCGCAGATGCACTCGTGTGCTTTACGCAGGCCTTGCACTTCAATCCGCGCGATCCACAGATTCACTGTAATTCAGGGCATGCGCTGCTGGCCGCAGATCAAGCCGACGCCGCGCTGCACGCGTTTCACACTGCACTGACGGCGGATGAAACTTATACTCCCGCCCACCACGCGCTGGCGGTGCTGTTGCAACAGCGCGGCGACTACGCGCAGTCGCTGCACCACTACCAACGCGCGCTGCAATTGGAGACGGATAACCCGGCGTTGTATCTCGATTTCGGAACCTGGCACCACGCGCAAGACCGGTTAGCGGACGCGGCCGCCTGCTATCAAAACGCCATCGCACTCGATGCCAATGCGGCGGACGCGTGGAATAACCTGGGCACCGTACAGCAGGCGCAAGGTGAACTGCGGCAAGCGGCGCACAGCTACACACAGGCGTTGCGCAGCGCACCCGAGTTTGCCGCCGCGCATAAAAATCTCGCCTCGGTCTATCACGTGCTGGGCGAACGCGAACCGGCTATTGAACATTACCGCAGCGCGTTACGCTTGCAACCGGACTACGCCGAAGCGCAGTACGAACTCGCTGCACTCACTGGTAACACCCGCGCCGCGCCACCGCCCGATTACGTGGCCGGGCTGTTCGATCAATACGCGCACGAATACGACGCGCACATGACCGGCGTGCTGGGCTACGACGTGCCGCGCCAGTTGCGTGAATTGTTAACACCGCACGTTGCACCCCAGCCCCTGGCGATGCTGGATTTAGGCTGCGGCACCGGACTGAGCGGCGCGGTATTCCACGACCTTGCAAAACACCTGGTCGGCATCGACCTGTCGCCGAAGATGATCGAACGCGCACGCGCGCGCGGCATTTACCAACAATTGATTGTCGGTGATGTGGTCGGCGCAACCACTGCGTTGCACATGTGTTTCGACCTGATCCTGGCTGCCGACGTATTTGTCTACCTCGGCGACCTCGCACCAGTATTTGCTGCGGTACGGGAGAAATTATCTTTGGGCGGCGGGTTCGCATTTTCCGTTGAGCTGGGTGCAGGCGATGGTTATACGCTGCGGGCGGCGGGTCGTTACGCGCACGCACCCGCTTACCTGCGGGCGCTTGCCACGCAATACGGATTCGTCACGCGCGCAGAACACCACACGATATTGCGCAAAGATTACGGACACGACATCGGCGGGATTCTATGGCTGCTGCAAAAAAGCTCTCTTCTCCCGTAGGAGCAAACCCCCGCCGCGATGGCTTGGGCGCAAATAGCCATCGCGGCGGGGGTTTGCTCCTACAAAAGACAAGGATAGATGCCGGGTAACCATCGCAACCCGGCCTACGAATCATTCATTCTTCAGGATTTATGTCATGACCGAAACCCTCGACAGCTACGACCAGATTCCCTACGACGCGGTGCCGATTACCGACACGCATCCGGATCACCTGTGCGTGCTCGGCCGCATTTTCGGTTTGCACACCGCCGACCCGGAACAGTGCCGGGTGTTGGAATTTGGCTGCGCGGACGGCGCCAACATTATCCCACTCGCCTATTACCTGCCGCGCAGCCGGTTCGTGGGCGTGGAATTGTCGCAAGTGCAGGTCGAAAGCGGGCGCGTGCTGATCGAGCAACTGCAACTTGAAAACATCGACCTGCTGCATCACGACGTACTGACCCTGCCCGACACGCTGGGTACGTTTGACTACATCATCGCGCACGGGATTTTTTCCTGGGTGCCACCCGCGGTGCAGGAGCGCATTCTGGAACTGTGCGGACGTTTACTCGCACCACACGGCGTGGCTTACATCAGCTATAACACCCTACCCGGCTGGCGCGGACGCGCGATGCTGCGCGACATGTTGCTGCACCATTGCCGCAATCTGCACACGCCGCGCGAGCGGCTGCATGCGGCGCAAGAGCTGCTCGAATTTCTGCACGCCGGTTATGCCGCACTGGAATCACCTGGGGTGGCATGGCTGAAAAAAGAGGTCGCGCATCTGCGTCAGGCGTCGCGCAGCTATTTGTTTCACGAGTATCTTGAAGACATCAACGCGCCGCTACTGTTCAGCGACTTCATGCAGCGCGCAGCGGCGCAGGGATTGAAATACCTGTGCGACTCCGATCTGTACACCATGTTTCCGTCAACGCTGGGAGATGCGGCGGCAAAGTTGCTGGAACCTTACGACGATCTGCTCGAACAGGAACAGTACATGGATTTTTTGCGCGCGCGCCCGTTTCGCCGCAGCGTGTTGTGCCGTGATCAATGCGCTCTGCAACGCGAGCTCGATCTTGACTTCATGCATCACTACGGATTGGTCGCGCATTTGATCCCGGGTGAAACGCCAGCGCTGGATGCGCCGCGCAGTCAATCCTATCGGTCGGCCAGCGGCAAAGACTATGCGGTGAGCCATCCGCTCACTAAGCTCGTACTGCAACAACTCGCGGCGGCCTTTCCCAACGCACTGCGCTTTGACGAGCTCGCGGCAGCGGCGAGCAATGAACTGATCCGCAACGGCGCGGCGCCGTTGGCACAACAGCACAGCACGCTGCGGCGTGAATTATTCAGCCTGTTCGGCGCCCTCGCGTTACTGCTCACACCGCGCGAGCAACGCTATTTTAATCGGGTGAGTGAACGCCCGCACGCGCATCGGCTGGCGCACACTCAAGCGTCACGCGGACACGTAACGTCGGTGCGTCACACTGACGTTGATCTTGACCCGCTGTCGCGCCGTCTGCTGGGCCTGCTCGACGGCACGCGCACGCGCGACGCGTTGGCACAGAGCTTGATCGCTGCAATCAACCAGGATCCCGGCATCCGCAACACACTGATTTCACACCATCACAATGCCGCGCAGCTGCATGAACGCATCCGTGACAACGTGGATCGACTGCTCGTGTTATTCGCCCGGCAGGGCGTGCTTGCCGAATAGATTCAAGCGCGCGGTGTTGCCCCCT
>JANOOV010000017.1:0-12044 GCA_031421535.1 Gammaproteobacteria bacterium | reverse complement strand
CGCGCCAAGCAGATTGAAGAAGCCGCATTGGCGAAAGTGAAAAAAGATTTGCAGGACCAGTACCGCATCATGGAAGACGATGCCTACGACCGCCTGGAAAAAATGCTGGTCGGTAAAGTTGCCGACGGGGGTCCGGCGGGTCTCAAAGCGGGTACCAAAATCGCCAAGCAATATCTGGTCGATTTACCGCGCGATAAGTGGCTCGACATTCGTTTGCGTAACGAAGATACCGGTAGCGATCTGGAAAAGTTCGCCGAGCAAATCAAGCTCAAGCGCGCCGAGATGGAAGAAACCTTTATCGCGCAGAAAGCCAAACTCACTTCGGGCGATGAATTAGCGCCTGGCGTGTTGAAGATGGTGAAGGTGTATCTGGCGGTGAAGCGCCGCGTACAGCCTGGCGACAAGATGGCCGGCCGTCACGGAAACAAGGGTGTCGTGTCGCAGATCGTGCCGATCGAAGACATGCCGCATTTGGCTGATGGCACCCCGGTCGACTTCGTGTTGAATCCGCTGGGCGTACCTTCGCGTATGAACGTCGGGCAGGTGCTCGAATGCCATTTGGGCTGGGCCGCAAAAGGCTTAGGTCGTAAAATCGGGCAGATGGTCGACGAAATGCAGAAGGCTGCGGACATCCGCAAATTCCTCGACAAAATCTACAACAGCAGCGGCAAGAAAGAAGATCTGGCGTCACTGAACGATGACGAAATATTGGGTCTTGCCAATAACCTGCGCAGCGGTGTGCCGATGGCAACCCCGGTATTCGACGGCGCCCACGAATCCGAAATCAAGAACATGCTGACCTTGGCGGGCTTGCCCACCAGCGGCCAGACCACCTTGATCGACGGACGGACCGGCGAAGCCTTCGAGCGTCCGGTGACGGTCGGGTACATGTACATGCTGAAGCTCAACCACTTGGTGGATGACAAGATGCATGCGCGCTCTACCGGTCCCTACAGTCTGGTTACGCAACAGCCCTTGGGTGGTAAAGCGCAATTCGGCGGCCAACGCTTCGGTGAAATGGAAGTGTGGGCGCTCGAAGCTTACGGTGCGTCTTACACCTTGCAGGAAATGCTCACGGTCAAGTCAGACGATGTGAACGGTCGTACCAAGATGTACAAAAATATCGTTGACGGTGACCATCGGATGGATGCAGGGATGCCGGAGTCCTTCAATGTATTGCTGAAGGAAATTCGCGCGCTGGGTATCGACATCGAGCTTGAACAGTTTTAAAAATCACAAGGCGGGTTACCCGGATGATGCGGCGTAACCCGCTCCTTCCCTACTAACGGATGCGTTCGACCACATAATGGGCGATGGCGCGCAGTTCATCGGCTTGTGCGGCAAGGGGTTGTAAGCTTGTCAGTGCGGCGTCGATCAAGTGGCGTGCACGTGTTTTAGCTTCAGTCATGCCCAGCAGCGCGGGGTAGGTTGGCTTGTTACGGGCCTGATCTGCGCCTTGACGTTTGCCCAGCACCTGGGTTTCACCCTCCACGTCGAGAATGTCGTCCTGAATCTGGAATGCCAGGCCGATGTATTTGGCGTAGTGATCCAGCGCGGTACTCAACGACACGTCAAGACCCGGCTTGCAGAGGGTGGCCAGCCGCACGCTGGCGCGAATCAGCGCGCCGGTTTTGTGGATGTGTACATTTTCCAGTTCGGATAAATTCAACTCCTGACCCTCTGCAAGGATGTCGAGCGCCTGGCCACCCGCCATGCCGCGCGAGCCGCTGGCTAAAGCCAGGGTTTCTATCATCGTCAGTCGCGTGCTGCTGTCGGGGAGCATGTGGGGGTCGTGCGCCAGCACGTAAAACGCCAGCGACTGCAATGCGTCGCCTGCGAGCACGGCGGTCGCTTCGTCAAACGCCTTGTGGCAGGTGAGTTTTCCACGCCGCAGATCGTCGTCGTCCATCGCGGGCAGGTCGTCGTGGATCAACGAATAAACGTGGATGAGTTCCACCGCGCACGCGGGTCCGTCGAGTTGTTCGAGCGGCACACCCAGCGCCCGCCCGGTGGTATACACCAGGCACGGGCGGATGCGTTTACCGCCATCCAACGCACAATAGCGCATGGCGGCATGCAGGCGCATGGGTTGCCTGGTTGATTCGGGTATCCAGTGCGCCAACGCGGATTCAGCGCGCGCAAGGTAAGGTGCCAGGGTTTGCAGGGTCACATGCGGCCTTAATTTTTTGTATTGTCAGTGGTGTCGTCGCCAGCCTCAAATTCGACTGGCGCGGAGGCGCCGTCTTTCTTGAGCAGGATTTGGACCTTCTGCTCGGCGTCTTGGAGCGATTGCTGACAGGTGCGGGTCAGCAGCACGCCGCGCTCAAACTGTTGCAGCGACTCTTCGAGCGTGAGTTCGCCTTTCTCCATACGCTCGACGATGCTCTCAAGCTCGTGCAGCGCCGATTCGAAATCGGGTGTTTTGGATTTTCTGGCCACGGTGAACTCCAAGGTGCGCGGGCGACCACAATACCTGATCCAAAAAACCAGGGTCAAGCTCGTGTGGCGCTTCGTAAATCATTGAACATAAAACGGCGTCTTTTTTCGCCCGGCGTCGTTGCCGCTCCTTGCAATACGTACAGTATTGCTGCGTATCTGCGCCTCGCGGGGCAAAAAAATCCATCCATTTTATTAGTTCAGTGATTTACGAAGCACCACACTAGCGTCATTTTAGTTTCCTCAAATTGCCGCTGGGCATGCCGATGTATCTGGTGCAGCCCTTGGTTGGTATTTTTCGCGGCGGTTATTGCCATGTCTGTTTCCAGTGCGGTGAAGAATTATTTTGCAACCCACGCGACTTCCTTTGAAGTTACGCAGGTGGCGGCAACGGCATGCTTTGACAAGCGCCGCTGGTTGCGCGCCCTGCTATGTGAAGATCTGAAGGGAAGGGTGCTGGTCATTGTGCCTCACGATGATTTCCTGGATATGGAGGTATTGTGCGCCGCGTCCAAACGCGCATTGCGGCCGGTGTACGCGGATGTTCGAGTTAATCTCGATGCTATTGGTTTGGTTCCGTTGGGCGCACTGCTGGGTGTTCCCACGCTGATGCACGACGGGATTCCGCGTGACGGCAAGTTGCACTTTACCGGTACCGATCACACGGCGGTAGTGAGTGTCGATGCCAGCGCATTGCACGCCGCGCAACACGAGGCGTCATACGTTGACATTGCTCGCCGGATAACGCCGGACTGGGTCGCGCAACGACAAAACCAGCACCTGTTCACGCGGAAACGCATCGAGTCATTGCTCGAAGACGTGGAAGGATTGCCGGCCATGCCGGAGATGGCGCAGCGCATCCTGCACGTGGCGGGTGATATCAATTCCACCGCGCAGGATTTGGCGAAAGTGATCGAAGTGGATCCCAGTCTCTCCGCGCAAATCATCAGCTACGCCGCATCGGCATTTTATGGCTATCGCGGTGATATTACCTCGGTACGCGACGCGATTTCGCGGGTGCTGGGTTTCGAGCTGGTGGCGAATATTGCTGTGGGTATTTCACTGGGCACGACGTTTAAAGTATCGGTTGAAGGGCCGATCGGTTTGAGCGCGTTCTGGCGCCACGCGGTCTACACGTCGGCCTTGGCGGAACGTTTGTGCAAAGCGGTTCCGCGTGATCGTCAGGCGCGCCCAGGCGCGGCATACCTGAGCGGGTTATTGCATGACTTTGGCTATTTGGTGCTGGGGCATATCCTGCCTGCCGCGTTTGCATCGCTGAACCAAAGCATCGCGGCGAATGCAACCCTCAACGTAACGATGATCGAGTCACTGACTCTGGGGATGTCGCATACCGATATCGGCGCGCGTTTATTGCAGCGCTGGAAACTTCCCGAAGAAGCGGTGACCGCAGCGCGCTATCACCATACACCCGACTATCGTGCTGAAGACGCGGTGTACGCACACTTGGTCCGTCTCACCGAAGGTTTACTGCATCAGCACGGCGTGTTCGGCGATGCGGATCCCGCTGCGTGTGAAATTACGCGCGCGTTATTGGGGTTGGACGCGGCGATCATTGCAACAACCGCGCAGCCGGTGCTGGACGCCTGCACGGAGCTTGATACATTAGCGCAGTTGCTCAGCCAAAAATAAAGTTCGCGGCGTTGCCGACCGATACAGCTGCAATTAGAGTGCAACCTAAAAACGGCAGTTGACCGCTGCAAGGCCCAAGCAAATGCGTGCAGGTATTGATATTTTTGGTCGGTACATGTTTCACCCAGTGGGTGAGACCCGCTACGGGCTGCGCAGCACGCCCCGTTGTGCGCATGGCTTCGTTGCAACTCGTCGGAATAGCGCGCTATTCCTCGCTCGTTGCGCCTTGCCCTGCGCCCAACGTGTCGCACTGCACAGCCCGTTCAACTGCCGTTTCTAGGTTCAATAAAAGTGACGGGGAGGTCACATGGCGGACGCGGTGAGCATGCGTGTTTTGCTGGTCGAAAGTGAACTCGAAGAAGTCGCGCGCGTACAGAGCGCATTTCAGACGCAGGCGGTAAACCGCGTATATTTTTTACATGTTGCGCTGCTGAATGAGGCGTTTGCTGCGATTAACCAGCAAGCCTTCGATGTGGTTTTTATCACCACCTCCCGATTTAACGGCGTAGCCGATGTATTGCGCGTGCGTTCGGTAGCCCCGACCTGCGCCCTGATCGCATTGTGTGCTCAGGAAGACGAACCGCTGGCGATGGAAATTTTGCAGGCCGGTGCACAGGACTGTCTGTTCAAATCGCAACTGACCCCGCAGTTGTTGTCACGTGCGGCGCGCTATGCGATGGAACGCGTGCATACGCAGGAGCAGTTGGTGCATCTCGCACAATACGATGCGCTGACCGGATTACCCAATCGCGTGTTGTTTCGTGACCGGTTAGCGCAAGCGGTGATTCATGCGCAACGCAAAGACGTGCATACGGCGGTAATGTTTCTCGATCTTGACCATTTCAAATCCGTTAATGACATGCTCGGGCACGATGCCGGCGACCAACTGTTGCGCGACGTGGCGCAGCGAATCAAAGCGCAGATTCGTCGCGGCGACACGCTGGCGCGCATGGGCGGCGACGAGTTCACGGTCATTCTCGAGGAGCTGCGTGATGTGGGCGATGCCGCTGCTGTCGCGCAAAAAATCATCGACGCCATGGCGCGTGCATTCGTGGTCAGCGGTGAGGAAATGTTCATCAGCACCAGCATCGGGATTGCTACTTATCCGGAGAGTGGTAGCGAACCATCGCCATTGATCAAGAACGCCGACGCGGCCTTATACCACGCCAAGGAATGCGGTCGCGGTTGTTACCGGTTTTACGATCCGCAGATGAATAAATTGGGGGCGGAACGTTTAAAGACCATAACGCAATTGCGCCATGCCATCGAGCGTGGCGAGTTTGTGCTGCATTACCAGCCGCAGCATGACCCGGCGACGCATGCGGTGGTCGGTTTTGAAGCCTTGTTGCGCTGGCAACATCCCGAACGTGGCCTGGTATATCCGAACGAGTTCGTTGCTATTTTAGAAGACACCGGGCTCATCGTTGCCGTTGGCGAATGGGCGTTGCGTGCCGCGTGTATACAACAAAAAGTCTGGAGTGATGCCGGTTATGTCGGAGTGCGTATGGCGGTTAATGTTTCGGCGCGCCAGTTCCGGCAAAAAGAATTTATCAATGTTGTCGTCATGCTGCTGCTCGATACCGGCGTTGATCCACGGATGCTGCAATTGGAGTTGACTGAAAGCATGCTGGTCGAAAACGTGGGCGCTGTGGCCGTAACCCTGCGTGCTTTGCACACCGTGGGCATACGTTTTGCGATTGACGATTTTGGTACCGGTTATTCGTCGCTGAGTTACCTGCGGCAATTTCCGCTGCACTCACTCAAAATCGACCAGTCGTTTTTGAAAAATCTGGATAAGCATGACGACGGTGCGATTGTGTCTGCGGTCATTTCGCTGGGGCACAGCCTGGGAATGAAAGTCGTCGCAGAAGGTGTCGAGACCGGGGAGCAACTTGCGTTTTTGACCCGCCAGGGCTGTGATGTAGCGCAGGGATATTTTTTTGCAGCGCCGATGGCGGCGGCGGATGCGCTGCTGTGGTTGGCGCAACATGCTTACCGGCAGCGCGCCGCGAACGTCTCTGCGATTACCGCGCAGCGCGTCATCTGATTTACGTCTTCATCAAATACCTGAATCGCTGGCCGCGAAATTTCAACACCATACCTTCCTTGGTAATCCGTTCCAGCACCAGTCCCGCAGCGATCTCGTCACCTTCGCGATGGCGTCGCAGGTTGATCATCACGAAGCGGTTTTCCACTTTGCTTGCGTGTACGTGCACATCAACGCGCATCGGCGGCAGTGCTTGTTGCAATTGCTGCGGCATTTCGATCAGCAGCGGAATCATTTCCAGCGGTGTTTCGACGGGTGCGGACTTTACCGGCGCCGGGTCAGCGGGTGACATCGATTCCATTTCAAGCTGGCGGGCCTGGGCTTGCAATTCCTTGTCGGTCATCAGCAACACCGCCGGGGCGGCAGGTGGCGTGGCGCGATGAATCGGTGGGTCGAAGGTAGCCGCTGCGGGAGCAGGTGCAGGTGTCGGTGTCGGTACCACGGGTTGGGTCTCGACAATGGCAGGAGGCAATGGCGTTGGTATGGTTTCGCGGGTGGATGAATAGATCAACAAGCCAGCCAGCAAGGCGTTGAAAACTACTGCGAACACCGCCACCCACAGCCAGGGGCTGCGCGGGCTGTGGGCCTGTGCAGTGTGCTCGCTGGGTTGCCGCGCGGGAGCCTGCCCGCGCTTGCGCTCACGTTCTGCTTTGTCTAACGCGTCAAGAATATAGGACATGGGGTGGCGTGCTGTTCAGGGCGTGGGCGTGACGAGACGCGGGCTTGGCGGGCTGTTGGAAGCCGCAGCGATTTGAATCAAGGTTTGCTCACCGGCGATGCCGTTTGCAGTCAGTCCGCGTCGTTTTTGAAAAGCTTTGACACGTGCGCCAAGCGTGTCGTCATAAAAAATGAGATTGCCTTCGCTGCTGGGTTTGCCTTCGATGCGATTCAGCGCGCGCGTGAGCCAGGTGACAGCAATGCCCTTGGTGCCGGGAGTTATGGACGTAATGCCGATTTCCGGGCTGCGCCACAGTAATAAATATTCCCCGCGCCAGAAGGTTTCAATTTCACGCGGTGCGATGTTAAAAACCTCACCCTGTAGTTCGAATGTTGCGGTATGGGCATCAAGTCCGATCAGCACGGCATAGCGTTCCGCGTCGGTTTTGCTGACCAGCTTGAGGATGGCCGGGTGGTCGAATTGGCGTAGCTGCGCAAGTGAGCCGGTGCCCCGGTAACATGTCAAGCCCGCGCTCTGCGCGCGTTCGCAGGGTGTTATGCCATTGCCCGAGCGGTAGTTTTTTGACCAGAGCTTGAACAGCATTTCCATCGCGCTGTCCAGATCGGCGCGCGTCTGGGAATTGTTTAAAGTATCCGCAAATGAAGCGGGCGCCGCCGGGCTTGCGGGTGGCGGAACGCTGGAAATGTCGGAAAGCGGCACTTCTTCTTTAGTAACCGGCGCGACGGTTGCTGCAGGCGGTGGCGCAACCGCAGGTGCGTACAAGTTGTACAGCAGGGCCGCGAGGCTGCCGAGTACAGTGACTCCAATGGTTATTGCCGCCCACGCGTTGCGTTTTGGCATACGTTGGCCGGGCATTTCGCCGATGATTTCGGCGGCGGCGCGCAACACAATACGGCGATCAATGAGGCGCCGGGCCTCTGCGTATGCGCCCAGTAGCGAGCGGTCGCAAATGATGTTAATCAATCGCGGCACGCCTTGGCTGATCCGGTGCACCAAGCGTAGCGCGGAATTGGTAAAAAGCGGCTGCGTGTGGCCGGCGACCGCAAGGCGGTATTTCACCATCTCGGCGGTCTCGTTGGAGGACAACGGCAGCAGGTGATAGCGTGCGGTAATCCGCTGCGCGAGCTGGCGCAGTTCACTGCGGTCGAGCAGCAAGCGCAGCTCAGGTTGGCCGATCAGCACAATTTGCAGCAACTTTTCTTTGGCGGTTTCCAGATTGGTGAGCAAGCGAATTTGCTCCAGCACCTCAACACCCAGATCTTGTGCTTCGTCGATCAAAATCACTGTGCGCCGACCCTGCGCGTGCGCATTGAGCAGGTAGGCGTTTAATGCATCGGTAAGCACTTTGATGCTGCCGACTCCGGCCGCATTGGGTACGCGCAGTTCATCGCAGATGGATTGCACAAACTCAACGGCCGATTGTCGGGGATTGAGGATGATCGCCGCCGTCACATTGGGCGGCAGTTGACTGAGCACGGCGCGGGTGACGGTGGTTTTTCCGGTGCCCACTTCACCCGTGAGCTGGACGAATCCACCGCCTTGCTTGACGGCGAATACCAGATGCGCCAAGGCATCGCGATGGCGCGGGCTCATGTACAGGTAACGGGGGTCCGGAGTGATGGTGAAGGGGTTTTCTTTCAGCTCAAAAAAGTTGCCATAGATATGCCCTAATGCGGTGCCGACAGAGCCGGGTTCGGTGGGGGGGGACGGGTATTCCACGGAAACAGCGGGCATTGATGAAGGTACCTTAGTAGGTCGGCGCAAATTTTGAATTGAAGCGAATTCTAGCCTAAACCCAGCGTTGATATCATGAATTTAGATGGCCTGCATTGCAGGGTTTACACCGCCCATGGCGTTCCGGTCAGGAAAAATCAGCCATTAGAGTTTTTTTAGCATGATAAGAATGGACGAATTTACATGGGCATAAATTGCGCGGATAACTGGCAATCTTAAAAAATGTTAAGAAAAATCCTGGTTCAGATTTTCGAAGTTGCGTCGCTCACGCGACCGCCACGGATGGCGGAAGGTCAAGGCAATTGCCGGGAGCAGTTGTCGGGATGCGTGACGATTCCGGTCGTTAATTCGCGGTTGAACAGTTTGCAGCGGGGGGCGAAGGTTAATTCGCCATGCAGGTTTTTCCTGTTGCTTTTGGCAGTGCCGGGTCGCGTTACACGCATGCCATTTCTGAAGGGCCGGCGGGTTTCGTTGCCGAGTATTACGCGCTGAAGCTTGCCAGTGCCTACCAGCCGATTTTCAGTTTTGCGCATCGCCGCCCGGTGGGTTACGAAGCCTTGCTGCGTGGGCGCTTGCCGGATGTTGCGGAGGACGTCCTGCCCAACAAGATTTTTTCCGTCATTCGCGGCGGCGAGGACATGATCACGCTGGATCTGCTGGCGCGCGAACTGCATCTGCGCAACTTTGTTACGCAATGCCCGCCCAATAGCTGGTTGTTTATCAATGTGAGCCCGGAAGTATTCGTCAACGCGCCGCAGCATGCCGAGCTTGCCGCCAGCCTGTCGGTGCGTCATCACCTCGCCCCATATCGCGTTGTGATCGAAGTGGTCGAAAATTCGATTGCCGACGAAGCGGCGTTGGCAGCGGCAGTGCAGTTTTATCGCAATTTAGGCTGCTTGATTGCACTGGATGATTTTGGCGCCGGGCATTCCAACTTTGGGCGTATCTGGAGCATCGAGCCGGATATTGTCAAGCTTGACCGCCAGCTCACCCAGCAAGCGGCCACGTCGAAAAAAAGTCGCCGCATGCTGGCAAATCTGGTGGCCATGCTGCACGAAGGCGGCAGTCTGGTGCTGATGGAAGGCGTGGAAACCGAAAGCGAAGCGATGGCGGCCATGGCCGCCGACATCGATCTGGCGCAGGGTTATTTTTTCGGCCGCCCGCAAGCGCGCATTCCCGACCCCGCGTCGTATCCGGTGATCCCCAGCGATTTGAATAAAAAATACCGTGATGCGTTTTCGGATCGCGATCACGTCAGTGAGCGGCGCAAGTTCGCGTGGCCGCTGTTGGCGTTTCGCGAAAGTGTGCGCGCACTGGAATCCGATCAAACATTCGACTCGGCCTGTTTTCGGTTGCTTAAACACGAAGGGGTGGAGTGCAGCTACCTGCTCAGCGCGGACGGTGTGCAGGTGGGGAAACACCTGGTGTCGTCGAGCGGGTCTAATGTGTGCGATCCGCGTTATGCACCGCTGTTTGAAACCGTCGGGGCGAACTGGTTTCGTCGTCCGTTTTTTCAAAACGCCGTGAACGATCCCGGCCAGGTGCATATTTCCACGCCTTACTTGTCGCTGACCGGGTCGTACATGTGCGTGACATTTTCCGAAGCCATCCGCTTTGGCGGCGAAACCTATGTGTTTTGTTGCGACTTGAATTCCGACCGGTTGGGCGGTGAGTTTACGAGCAAGATGTCAGTGCCGTAATCCACGCCTAGCGGTATCCGCGAGGCGTGCTACACGCCGCAATTCACGACAGAGCGAATCCAGTCGTCGATCAGTTGGGCGCCTGCCTCATCAATCATGTTGCGGGCGAGCGGCGGCATTTGAGTGGTGTTGCTGGTCGAACGCATACGTAGGGAGACGATGGATTTTTCCGGCGTACCGGGGTAGAGCAATTGCGCGTCGGCCACGCCCAGATTGCCGGTTTCCGGTGTTTTGCCGCACACGCCCGTTGCGCTGAACGCCACGTCGTAGCGCAGGTCGAAGCCGCCGCGTCCCGGTCCGCCGGGGCGATGGCAGTGGCTGCAATTGGCGTGCAAGTAAGCGCGTGCGCGTGCTTCAAGTGCTTTGCTCGCATCGTCAGGCGCGGCGAGAGCGGGCAGGTTGGCAGGCGCGGTGCTCAGCGCGGCATCGAACAGGCCGATGCTCGAATAGGTAAACACCTGATTCCCGGTTTTACCCGTGGCGGCGTAGGTATAGTCGCGATTCAATTGCGCCGTTTCCGGTCCCAGGCTGCGGCCTGCGGCGATGCTGTGACAGCCCAGGCAGTCCGATTCGCTGGGGTAATACCACGCGTGGGTGCCGATCATGACCGTTTTGCTGCCAGCGATCAGCGTCGCGTCCGACTGGTCGGTGTTCCACTCATAGCTATAACCGGCCCAGTCGCCGTCGGTGTGATGTGCGAGCAGTCGGGTTTCGACAATTTTTGCGTCGAGATAAAAGTCCTTGCGCAAAATGGAACCGGGCGGAAGCGTCCAGTCGTTGCTGCTCGCGATATTGATCGTCGTGTTGTCGGGCAGCGCAAGCCAGCGTTTTTTATCCGCGCCGTCCGACCACAGCGGCGAGTTGACGTCGAACGGAATCATGCCGGACGAGCCGTCCTTGAGATTGCCGTCGCGCGCGCAACCGGTTGCGGAAAGTTTGGCGGGAAATGTCGTTGGCGTGGTCGTAGTACCCGGCACCAGTTTGTAAATTCCGCCTGAGTAGTCCAGCACGTACAGCTCACCATCATGTCCTTCGCCGAAAGAGACGATGTTGTACGTTGTGTCCAGCAGCTCGGTGACTGTGGGCGTGGCCGACTTGGGATCAGCCAGCGCCCAAATTTTGCCGCTGCCAGAGTCACTGTAGAGGTAATTTCCGGTCAGCGCGGGAATTGCCGCACCGTGGTACACATAGCCGCCGGTGATGGCGCTGCCCTGGCCATGGTCGTATTCAGCAACCGGCAACGTGTGGTCAAGAGTCGCGGGGCAGAGAGTATCGTTCTTGGCATTATCGTCGGTATAGCGGTGCTTGCCCTCATAGCAACTCCAGCCGTAGTTCTTGTTCGCCTGAATGAGATCGACTTCCTCCCAGTAGTACTGGCCCACGTCGCCCGCCCACAGGTCGCCGCTCAAACGATCAAAACTCCAGCGCCAGGGATTGCGCAAACCCCAGGCAAAAATTTCCGGGCAACCGCTGCCGGTGCAGCGTTGTTGGGCGGGCCCGGCGGTTTGATCGGGACACAGTCCATTCGGGCAAGTGGGGTTGCCGGTGAACGCGTTCCCGTTAGGGATTTTGTACGGCGCTCCCGGGGTCGGGCTGTTGATATCGATGCGCAGCATCGCGCCCAGCAAGGTGCGGGTGTCTTGACCATGATTCTGTGGGTCGCCGCTGCTGCCGCCGTCGCCCAGACCAAAGTAGAGGAAGCCGTCTTTCGGCCCGAATGCGATGTTGCCGCCATTGTGATTCGTATACGGTTGGCGCATCTGCATGATTTGCAGTTCGCTCGCAGGATCGAGTGCGG
>JANOOV010000016.1:0-4069 GCA_031421535.1 Gammaproteobacteria bacterium | reverse complement strand
CACCACCGCACACGGGGCATTTCATGTTCATAGCTCCTTCGAACAAAGAAAACAAAGGGCAATAGTAGCTACGAACCAGCGCGGATTGAAGGGAAACGATCCCGATGGGGTCAGGCAATCTACTTGGCCGTGGCGGCCCGGGCTAAAACCCGGTTCTGGCTTTCGGAGGCTTTTTCCAGCACGCGCTTGTAGACGCGTTTCTTCTCCTCTGAAGACGCATTGCGGATGAACTCCGAGAACGGAGTCGAGGCGACGGCTTTGGGTTTACGCTTGAAGAGCATGGCTGGAAACTCTGTCAGGAATATCGTCTATTGAAATCATTGTAAACCAAGAATGCGTCGAACGTCGGTAACGCTGTAGCTCTCGGGAATATGGTTGTCGATCTGGTCAATCCCGGCCCGGTAGAACTGATGCGAACCATCGTTGTTTTTCATCAGTAAATCCACGTAGATCTCCTTGCCGAACTTGGCTTTCAAACTATTGACCGCGTCGCGAGCAGCGAAATACTGGCGAGCAAAATCTTCCGGCTGAATCCGGCGACCATCGGCCGCTTCCCGCGCCTGCACGAATTTCCAGGCCTGTTCGGGCTCCTGATACACATACAGTATCTGCACCGTCCTGCGCCTCTTTAACGACCGCTCGATATTCTTTTCCGCCACGCTGTAACTGGATAGCGTCCCGTCAAGCAAAAAACTTTGTTGTTGGTCAAGCGCAAGATCGTGAATCCGTTCGACAATGGGGGTCACTGCGCGCTGAAACAGCCACGCGTTATTGCCGGTGTAGCCGGGCAACTCCGCGCGTAGTTCGTCCGGGTCGATACGCAGCACCTTCGCGCCGTCTTGACCCTTGAGATTCAGTAATTCAATCGAAGCTTCCGTCTTGCCCGCACCCGGCGAACCCGCCATGAATACCGACACCGGATTGACTTCAGGAACGAAAATCGCGGGATCGGTCAACCGCCGGGCAATCTCGGTCCGATGTTTCTTTGCGTAATCCCACGCCACCTGCGCGATGCGTTCTTCATCCAGTGTCATTTCCACGGGAAGGCTCCGACAGCGAGAGGGGCGGCATTTTTCATGGCAGAACTGTAGGCTGGGTTGATAAACCCAGCGTTGGTGAGATCATGAAGTCATGGCTGGGTTTCGTTCCTCAACCCAGCCTACCGCGCTCCTGCATGCGCGGCGCAGCGTCGGTTTCGGGGTTGTAGCGGTAGATCAGGAATTTCATGGCGCTGTGTTCGATGACGTGGGTGGACGGAACAGTTTCCGTTGCCGGGCGAGCTGGACGCGTGATTGTAAGACGTGGCCCTTAGCACTCTCCCTCGGGATCATGCTGCCGACCGTTCCCATTTTTTTGCACGGGTAATCAATTCTTTTTCGTAACGTGGCCAGTCATGCAAAGTTTCCGGATCAAAATCGGCGCCGTTGGGCCACACCAGCGTGTGGATTTCCGGATCGATACTGACCTGATTAAACAACTGCAAATCACGCAACGGTCCGTACAACTCGCCCGCGAGCACGGGTTCAAAAAAAATGACACGCTCGTTGTCGTCGTCAAACCCGATGCGCAGGGTATAGGGTCCGTCAACCTGGAAAGAGCGGACACGATAGATCGGATGTGTAGTCATGGTATGCACCTCATTTCAAAGGCAGGATGGGAATCGGTTTGCGCCCATCCTGCAATAACTGCCAATCGTTGACGAGTTCCGCTTGATGCAGTTCTGCCCATGCTTCCACTAGCCGGTGTTGACGTTTAGGCAGAGCGCCTGCAATTAACTCTATCGGATCGAGACTGTAAATCCCGACTTCGTTTTGGTAATACGCGTGAAAGTGTGGGACATGATGCGGCCCACCCACCTCGGCGTACATGCGAATGATAATTCCAAAAAAACGGCAGAGTTCCGGCATGGCTCATTTTACCCATGCGACTGGAGTTTGCACGATTAACCCCGCCAGCGGCGTGATCCACGCCAATCGGAGCCGCACACACCCTCGCCGCAGGAATGCCAGAAACTCAAACTCTCGTCGCGCGCTTTGATTTCAATCAACGCATCGCGCAGCATCATGTCCGGCCGAATCTCCGCCAGCACGTTCTCCTGCATGCGCGGCTCGGCATCGGTTACAGGGTTGTAGCGGTAGATCAGAAATTTCATTTAGGTAGCGCCATTGGTGTCTGTTTACCCAGCCTACCGCGCTCTAAGGCACCGTACCATCGCGTGGCTCCGTAGGTAGCTTGAAGTAGTCGATAGCGCCACCATAGATACCTACACAACGTGCATACATATTCATGGCCAGGGTCGTTGCTGTAATGGTTGCGTGCTCGTGGTTCGAGTTGAAGCCTTCGTCAATCAGCTCAAGACTCCGTAAACGATCAAGTTCAATATCAAGCTTGTGAATGTTTTCAGTCTGGGCAATTGTCTTGATAGTTTTGACATCAACGATGAGTCTGGCCTTCGGTACTATAAGTCCTAACGAAGAAAGCTCCTTAGCCGTATTGCTGCACGAATAATCGAGGATTCGGGCTTGGCAACCTGTTAGTTGTGCAAGCAGTACTGTGAATATCAAGTTGCTATCATCTTTGCCGTCTGTTGTGCATGACGACGCCAAAAGACCGCCCCACATTTTTTGAATTGTATGGTCATCAGACCAAGAGCCATGTTCGATAGCAGCAGCCACCAGCCGCGGATGTGCATGAACAGACTCGGATGTGGTGTTTTCCTTCAAGCATCGCTCGGTTTCAGCCAGAATGCAGATGGCATTGTGAGATCGCCATGCACGAATTTTATCTTGTAACAAAAGGCCAAGCTCTTCAGCAACGGGAAGGCAAATCCTTCCTAGAAATGCAGAGGCGCCGTCAACAGCCGATTTCGTAATCGTAGAGATGGCATCTGCTACCGGCTTTATACCGAGAACATCTAAACTCTTAGATTGGTCGTCTGACATAGTGATCCTGAGATCCTTAGCGTTAATTAGTGCCATTGGGGTTAGACACGAATTAATCATTTTATTCATTAATTCGTATCTGATGCAGCGTGCGGCAAAAAATCTCAATACACCCGCTCCTTCGGTATAAACGGTTCGACCGTCAGTGGCTTCAACCGCACCGGTTTGAAGTCAAGCTTGCGGCCTTCTTTCGAGTATAGGGTGTGCTTCAGCCACTTTTGGTCGTCGCGTTTGGGGAAGTCGACACGCGAGTGCGCGCCGCGGCTTTCTTCGCGGGCGAGGGCGGAGCAGACGGTGGCGAGGGCGACGTCGATCAGGTTTTCCAGTTCCAGCGCTTCGATGCGCGCGGTGTTGAAGATTTTGCTGTGGTCTTGCAAGCGCACGTCTTGCAGGCGGCGTTCGATGGCGGCGATTTTGTCGACGCCTTGTTGCAGCACCTCTTTCACGCGGAATACGCCGCAGTGATCTTCCATCGCCTTGGTCAATTCATTGCGCAAGCCGTCCACCGACTCGCCGTCGCCGGTTTGTTCCCAGCGCGTCAGGCGGCTCATCGCGCGTTCGACGCTGTCCGGTTTCATGAGGCGGTGATATTTGTTCTCCTGTAGAAACTCAATCATGTGATTCGCGGCGGCGCGGCCGAACACGATAATGTCAAGCAGCGAGTTTCCGCCCAGGCGGTTGGCTCCGTGCACCGACACACAAGCACATTCGCCGACGGCATATAAGCCGGGAATTGCTTCTTCCGGGCCGTGCGCGACCGGCACCACGACTTCGCCGTTGCGGTTGGACGGGATGCCGCCCATGGTGTAGTGCGCGGTCGGGAACACCGGAATCGGGCTGTCGATCGGATCGAGATGCGAAAACGTCAAGCACAGGTCCCGGATGCCGGGCAGGCGTTTTTTGATCAGGTCGGCGCCGAGGTGATCCATCTTCAGCAGGATGTGATCTTTGTTCGGCCCGCAGCCGCGTCCCTCGCGAATCTCGATGGCGATGGAGCGGCTGACCACATCGCGGCTGGCCAGGTCTTTGGCTTTGGGCGCGTACTTTTCCATGAAGCGTTCGCCCGCGCCGTTGATCAGGTAGCCGCCTTCGCCGCGCGTGCCTTCCGAGATCAGCATGCCCTTGCC
>JANOOV010000015.1:0-2919 GCA_031421535.1 Gammaproteobacteria bacterium | reverse complement strand
GCCAGTCGTACACCCCCATGATGTCGAGCTTTGCGGGCGAGGCATGGTGTTCAACGCTGATGTCATCCATTAGGTGCGCCCCAAGTTTGCGAGTGCGGTAAATTTACGGGTAAGCGCGGCATGATTCAAGCCCGCATCGTTTCGCGTGCAGTGGAGGGAAATGTAGCGGAGAGGGAGTTGTGGCCCGCTGCTGATTTGATTACCATAGCCGCGCTCGCTGCTGGTGCCGCTGTACAGCAGTCTTCACGGAACTAAAAAAACTATGACCGTGTCTCAACGCCTTGCACTTACAGCGCTTCCACTTCTTCTCATTTTTTGCACGCTGGCGCGCGCCGAATCACGCTGCACGGAAAGAGTCGCGACCGTGGTTTCCGTGCAGGGCAATGTCGATGTGCGCGCAAAAGATACACAGGCGTGGCAGCCGATAAAAGCCGATGCGGAAATCTGCGCCGGTGACAGCGTCACCGTGCGCCGCTACAGCCGCGCGCTGTTGCGGCTGGAGCAGGAACAGACCAACGTGCAGCTCGGTGAAGGCAGCACGCTGACCTTGACCGGCGGCAAAGAGGAAGCATTTTCCGTCGTCGAATTACTCAAGGGCATCGCGCATTTCATCAGCCGCGTGCCGCACACGCTTAAAATCAAAACGCCGTTTGTCAATGCGGCGGTCGAAGGCACCGAGTTTATTGTCAAGGTCGGCGACGACCAGACGCTGGTGTCGGTGACCGAAGGGCATGTGAACGCCGACAATGCCGCCGGGCGCATCATTCTGCAAAGCGGCCAAAGCGCCTTGACAACACGTGGCGCTGCGCCCGGCGCGTATACCATTGCCGACGCGATGGAAAGCGTGCAGTGGGCTTTGTACTACCCGCACGTGTTCGAGTTTGAACCGCAGGACATCACCAATTTCGGGCTGGAAGCGTGGCGCGCCGTCATCGCCGACTCGGCGCGCGCGTTGCGTGCGAATGACTTACGCACGGCAATCACGCTGCTGGAACAAGCCGGTGACGGCATCACCAGCACGCAGTATTTACTGTATCGCGCGCATCTGTTGCTGATGGTCGGGCGCGTCGGCGAAGCGCAAGCCGACATTGAACAGGTGTTAGCTGCTGACGCCAGCAACAGCGCGGCATGGGCGTTACGTGCGGTGATCGCAGTTACGCAAAATCGTAAGGATCACGCCATACAGTTCGCGACCGAGGCAGTGAAACTGGCCCCCAAGTCCGCCGCTGCGCGCATCGCTCTGTCGTACGCCTATCAAGCCAGTTTCGATTTAGATGCCGCGCTGCGGGTAATGCAAGCCGCCGTGCGCAACGAACCCGACAGCGGGCTGGCATGGTCGCGGCTGGCGGAAGTGTGGATGATGTTTGGCGGGCTGGATGAAGCGGAAAATGCAGCGCGGCAGGCGATAGTGCATAACCCGCAGTCCGCGCATGCACAGACCGTGCTTGGTTTTGTATTTCTCGCGCAAAGCAAACTCACCGAGGCGGCCGATGCGCTCAAACAGGCCATTGCGTCGGACCAGGGGGCCTCGCTGCCGCGTTTAGGTTTGGGTCTCGCGCACATTCGTCGCGGCGAACTCGCAACCGGCCGCGCGCAGTTGGAAATCGCTACCAGCCTTGACCCGCGCAATTCCCTGCTACGCAGCTACGTGGGCAAGGCGTACAACGAAGAAAAGCGCAATACCATCGCGGAGGCGCAGTTCGATCTGGCAAAAACGCTAGACCCTAACGACCCTACGCCGTGGTTCTACGACGCGCTGCTGAAGCAGGGGCAAAGTCGCCCGGCCGAGGCGCTTCGGAGCATACAGAAATCCATTGACCTCAACGACAACCGCGCCGTGTATCGCTCACGTTTATTGCTCGACGAAGACCGCGCCGCGCGCGGTGCCAATCTTGCGCAGCTTTATACGGAGCTGGGTTTCGACCAGCTCGCGCTGGCGGAAGGATATCGCTCGGTAAACGCCGACCCCGACAACTACAGCGCCCACCGCTTTTTGGCCGACGCCTACGCCACCTTGCCAAGCCACGAAATCGCGCGCGTGAGCGAATTACTACAAGCGCAGATGCTGCAACCGGTGGGGCCGCACCTGTTGCAACCCACACTGAGCGACACCGGCAGCGGCGTGCTGCGCAATCTCGGCCCCAATCGCGCGGGCTGGCTCGAATTCACGCCGCTGTTCGCACGCGACGGCGTGCGTGCGCACATCAACGGTGTCTCGGGTGCGCAAAACACGCGCGGCGCAGACCTGATCGTTGCCGCCAGCCAGGGGGAATTCGCGGTCAGCGCCGGGCAACATCATTTTGAAACCGACGGCTTTCACGCCAACAACGACCAGAACAACGAAGTGCGCGACGTGTTCGCGCAATGGATGCCGTCGCACGACCTGAGCATGCAGGCACAAGCCCACAGCGCGGACTCGAAGTACGGCGACAAGCGTTTGTATTTTTACGACCCGTCCGCACTCGCACTGTCGCAACGGAACTCCGATAAATTCTGGTCGGCACGCATCGGCCTGACCAAGACATTTACACCTGGCAACAGCGTTTTGTTCTTGGTGATTCGCGGCGGGCTGGACATTGAACCAAAAGACGCCGATTCGGCGATCACGCGCCGTGATCGCGCCACGTTGTCCGAGGTTTCATGGCATGCGCAGGACGGCGAACGCCGGACGGTGTTTGGTTTGGGTTACTTCGAGGGATTCCAGGACGAACGCATCGAATTGTATTTTGATGAATACACCTGCCTGATCATCGCGTGTCTTGAGATCACTTCGCAGAGTGCGCGTCAGGGCGGGCTGCACTACTACACGACGTTGGGTACGCAAAGCCGCGTAAAGACCACGGTGGGTTTTAGCATTGAGCAATTTCGCAACCATTTGCATGAAGGCGTGCAATTCGATCCGAAGTTTGGGGTGTTGTG
>JANOOV010000014.1:0-13700 GCA_031421535.1 Gammaproteobacteria bacterium | reverse complement strand
GTTCTTTGCCAAGTCCAAGCCCACGGTCGTAATATTCATTCCGGTCTCCTCCTCTTCGTTTCGATGGTTGCTAACACTTTCCATCGTGGCGCATTCGACGCCGATTAAGAAGCGGGAGGAGACCATCACATCACGCTACGGTTGTCTACGGCAATCTGATCACGTCGGCGTAAATTTCTTCGATGGGAATTGTGAAGCCAATCGATTCGAACGCGACGGTATCACCGATCTCGTAATGTTCCAGCGTCCAACCGTCGGTTTCGCGGCGATAGATATCGACCTGCATATTGTCCTGCTCCACCAAAACGTACTCACGCAGGCTTTCCAGGCGCTGATAAATCATGCGTTTGTAAAACCGGTCTTTGTCTTCTGTAGATGGTGAAAGCACTTCGATTACAACGACTGGATCGGTTTCGTAGTACGGGCTGAGTTTGTTGTCAGAGCATGACACCAGCAGATCGGGATAGAAGAAAATGTCTTTGATTTTGACTTTCACATCCGACATGAACACCTTGCACGACGACGACCCCAACTGCATGCGCAGGGCTGTTGCAAGCGCCAAAGAAATTAGATTATGTCGCTTGCTGGTCCCCACCATCGCGTAGACATAACCTTGCAGGTATTCATGCCGCACGTCGCTGTGCAACTCACCCTGAATATAATTGTCTTCGCTGAGCAGCTCGACTTTTGCTTTAGTTGACATGATCTGCCTCAACAATGTTTTCTATTGCCGTAAATAATAGCAAAAACCGCTACGCCGACCCCATTACAACTTCTTCCTTGCCACGCCCGAATCTATCGCCGCTTTTGCAACCGCTGATGATACCCGGTCGCGCAGACGCGGATCGAACGGTATAGGGATGATGTAATCGGGGCCGAAGCTAAGTGATTTTAAATTGTACGCATCGAGCACTGCTTGCGGCACCGGTTCGTGGGCCAGGGTGCGCAGTGCGTTGACGGCGGCGATTTTCATCGCCTCGTTAATGCAGCTTGCCTGCACATCCAGCGCACCACGGAAGATGAACGGAAAACCGAGCACGTTATTCACCTGGTTAGGGAAGTCGGTGCGGCCGGTGGCCATAATGAGATCGCTGCGCACGGCACGCGCAACGCTGGGATGAATCTCGGGGTCGGGATTTGACAGCGCAAAAACAATCGGCTTGGCAGCCATCGATTTCACCATGTCGGCGGTAACCAGATCGGGGCCGGAAACGCCGATCAATACGTCCGCACCGTTGAGTGCATCGGCCAGTGTGCGCTGCGCGCTGACGTGCGCGAATTCCTGTTTGTAATCCGGCAAATCTTTACGGCCCGCATGCACCACGCCATTGCGGTCGACCAGCATGACATTTTCCTTGCGCGCGCCCAGCGACACCAGCAATTTCATCGACGCAATCCCGGCTGCACCTGCGCCCAGGCAGACGATGCGCGCGTCGGCAATTTTCTTGCCCTGAATTTCCAGCGCATTGAGCAACCCGGCGGAAATAATAATCGCGGTACCGTGCTGATCGTCGTGAAACACCGGGATGTCAAGACGCCGCACCAACTCGCGTTCAATTTGAAAACAATGCGGCGCGGCGACGTCTTCCAGATTGATGCCGCCGAAGGTCGGCGCAATCGCCACGACCGTCTCGATGAAATGTTCCGGGCCTTGGGAATTCACTTCAATGTCAAATACGTCGATACCGGCGAATTGTTTGAACAGCACCGCCTTGCCTTCCATCACCGGCTTGCCGGCCAGCGCGCCGACATTGCCAAGACCGAGCACTGCGGTGCCGTCGGTGATGACCGCAACCAGATTGCCTTTCGACGTGTAGCGATACGCGTTCTGCGGATTGGCAACGATTTCGCGCACCGGCGCGGCAACGCCCGGCGTGTATGCCAATGCAAGTTCTTGTTGCGTGCGACACGGCTTGGTGATGTCAATACCGATTTTGCCCGGTGTGGGCTGCGCGTGATATTGCAGAGCTGCGATTTTAAATTCGTCTGAATTCATCTTTGAATTATTGCCATTGCACATTGACGTAGTGGAACTCTAAGAGCCTGTTCACGATCTCGCTTGCGGGATGCAGTGCAAGGCAAAATCGAACGAAGAAGCGGAGCATACATGGAGTATGTGAGCATTCTGAGTTCGATTTTAACGCCGCAATGCGCCCTTGAGCGAGATCATGAACAGGCTCTAGCGCTGCGCGTCAGACATTTTTTCCTTCACCTCAACCAGCCACTTCAGTAACTCCTGTGCGGCGGGTGCGGTGTTGGTTTCAAGCCAGTCGCCGTCGGCTCCAATGACGACGGCGCGGTAATTGATCCGGTCGGGATCGTAGATATAGCCGACATAGGCAAAGCGGCCACGATCATTCGACTGGCCAACGCGGGTAATGCTGCCGCGCACAGCCGCCGGAAGCAACTGCGCCTTGGCGCGGACGGCATCGGCGGGCAAGGTAAGGCGGATTTTCGAACCGTGGAATTTATTTGCCAGATCCGCTTCAGCCAAACGACCTGAACGGTTATGCGTCGGCGCCCAACGCTGGTTACCGCGATCATACGTGAGTACACGGCCATCGCGCTGGATCACGAAACCGCGCAGCGTGTGACCCCAAGAATGGTTCTCTTCATACACGTCGAAGACATAGTGCCCGATTTCCTCGTTATCGTTCGTTGCGGTATGGCTGCACCCGGCAAGCAACACCAGCAATGCCAGCACCGTTCCCCGCACCACAGGTTTGTGTTCCGTTATGCTCTGAAGCATCACACCGCACTCCGCCACGCTGATATAATCCCGCCTTCTTTTTCCAAGGGTGATTGATCCATGGTTTTCGGGCAACTGTTATTAATGCTGATCGTCATTTTAGTCGCTGCGGAGATTTTTACGAACGCGCTGGAACACCTGGGCGAGCGTTTGAAAATTTCCGAAGGTGTGACGGGCTCATTGTTTGCGGCCGTGGGCACCGCCATGCCAGAGACGATGGTGCCGTTGCTGGCAATCTTTGCGGGCACCACCGATACCAACGTGAACCATGAAATCGGTGTCGGCGCGATTCTCGGCGCGCCGCTGATGCTGTCCACCCTCTCGTTGTCCTTGATGGCGCTGGCGGTGCTCGCAAAACGCGGCGCGCAAGGGCATTTTACCGCCGAACGCACCGGCTTGCGGCGCGATCTGGATTTCTTTTTGTTTGCCTTCGCACTGGCCGGTGCGGCGCTGTTCGTCCCTCACGACAACGCGGTGGTGCGCGCGGCTTTGGCCTTCG
Organism: Gammaproteobacteria bacterium; assembly: GCA_031421535.1. Classification (GTDB taxonomy): domain Bacteria; phylum Pseudomonadota; class Gammaproteobacteria; order SG8-11; family SG8-11; genus UBA6921. The sequence goes on along the minus strand of JANOOV010000014.1, from coordinate 10,452 downwards.
GCATGGTCTTAACGTACTTCGTGTACATCATGATCACGTTGCGCGCCTCAAGCCAATTGGTCAAAGACGGCCACGGCACCGAAGCGGAAGGTAAAATGCTGCTCAACCGCATCGGCTTGCCGCAGAACATGCTGGTGATCGTGCTTCAATTGGTGCTGGGCATCGGCTTGCTGATTGCCGGCGCTAAAGGGTTTATCAATGGCGTACAGGAAGCCGCCGCGATTCTGGGTATTTCCACCCTGTTGCTGTCGCTGCTGATTATTCCCATCGCCACCGAGTTGCCCGAAAAGGTAAACAGCATTCTGTGGATCCGCCGCCACAAAGACACGCTGGCCTTCGGCAACATCACCGGCGCGATGGTGTTCCAGGGCACCTTGCTGCCGGCCATCGGCATCATGCTCACGCCGTGGACGCCGCAACTCGAGGTGCTCGCGGGCGTGGTGATCACCTTCGCCGCTGCGTTGTGGTTGCGCCTGATGCACGCGCGCGGTCAATTGCGCGTGTGGCACCTGGGTGTGAATGGCGCCATGTATGTTCTTTATCTGGTGATCGTATTGGCGTGAACGCACGCCAGAGAAATAAAAATGCCCCGGAAGCGGGGCATTTTTATTTCGAGCATTAACGTTACTGAGGTTACAAACCGGACAAGTACTCCGTCAAGCTGTCGATATCATCCGCACTCAAACCCTTGGCAATGTCGCCCATCATACCGGCGGGATCATTAGTGCGGCGGCTTTCTTTAAGATCCATCAATTGCTTCACCAGGTAATCCTTGTTCTGCCCGGCAAGCACTGGGAACAAGTGATTTTCAGCGGACTTACCCTTGCCATTTTCACCGTGGCAATTCTTGCAACCGTACACGCCTTTTTGCGGATTGCCTTCCATGAACAATTGCTTGCCCTTGTCAGCCTTCTCGCCCTTGGTCGACGAACCCTTCATGGCGCTTTGGCTCATAAAATAGGCAGCGATATCTTCGAGATCTTGTGCTTCGGTGACTGTGGCAGCCATGGCGCTCATGGTGTCGTCATTCCGCTTGCCTGCCTGGAAATCACGAATTTGTTTTTTGATGTATCCCGAGTACTGGCCGGCCAGGTTTGGAAAATTAGGCGCAACACTCATACCCTTTTCACCGTGGCAGCCATGACACAATGCGGATTTTTCCTTGCCTGCAACGGCATTGCCCTTCAGCGCCCATGCATTACCACTCGCGAACATCATGCCTGTGCAAATAACAACAAAACCGATTGATTTTTTCATATCCAACCCCCTACCCCATGCTGGAAACCGTGATTATTGCCTGCGCTTCAATGCACAAGATACACCGTAAAATTAAGGCCGACACACTATAAAAGGCAGAGCACATCCCGTCAATGGCGAAGACGCTACCACCCGTGGGGAGTATGGAAATGCCGCATCAGTGAGATGATTGAACGGTTGATGATCAACTTTACGAAGATTTTTTTATTTACCTGTTACATGCACCACGACCTGATTGCGCCCACCATGTTTTGCGGCATACAACCCTTGGTCGGAAGCTTCAATCCATAGCTTGGCAGTCTCCATATTTTCCGATAATTCCGCAACGCCCAAGCTGATGGTGTAGCGGATCTCTTTGCCGTCGTGGTGCACCACCGATCCTTCAATCGCCAAACGTAACCGGTCAGCCATGACTCTGGCGCCCTCGGCTGCAGTATCCACCAGAATGATGCTGAACTCCTCGCCTCCGTAGCGACCGAGGATATCGGTGTCACGCGAGGCTTGGCGCATTAACGCGGCGGTGTTGCGGATCACTTCGTCACCGGCCGGATGTCCATAGGTGTCGTTAATTTTTTTGAAATGATCAATGTCGAACATGATCAGTGTCGCTGGCCCGTGCGTTCGGCGCACACGCCGGAATTCACGCTCCAGACACTCCTCCCAATAGCCACGGTTGTTTAATTGCGTTAACCGATCGGTGCGGCTTAATACCTCCAGCAATTTATTGGCAGCTTCGACGTCGCGCTTGCTGACCGCAACGTCGGTCACGTCATAAATCACGATGCCGATGTAATCGACCTCGCCGTTAGTCGCCGCCAGTGGAATGAACGACACTGACTGGTACATGAATTCTGCATTACCGGTAATCGGCTGGTAATTCTTGAAGCGAAACACGTAAGGGCGTTGTTCCCAGGTGGTGAACGCACGACTCTTGAGCATCACCACCGATTCCACCTTACGGCGAAACCACTGCTCGGGCAACTCGGGAAACAGACCGAACACATTGCTGCCGACGACTTTTTCGCCCGGCTGGCCGCTGTGGTTGCTCATAAAACCGTTCCACACGTGCACGCGATACTGGCGATCAAGCACAATAATGCCCACGTCGATGGACTGGAACATGTCCATCAACCAGTGAATTTCGCGCAAATCGACTTTACCAAGTTCCATAGCTTTACATCATCACTCTAATCTAAAAGGTGCCAGACATGCCGACGCATTGCGTCCATGGAATCTTCGGTAAACAGCAGCAATAAGTCGCAATTGATATGGCGGTTTTCAATACGGTAACCCATCTCGATCGCAAAGGTTTGCTTCCACTTCATGGCATTACCCCTGAGCAGGTCAGCGACCTTGATATGCCGTCCCAATACCATCGGATGTCCCTGGCTGAAGGTAATGTCAAGCTGGTCCACGATGCCTTTTAAACATGCACCAATCAGCACGTTGGAAATATCCATCAACAATTCCAGCTCCACGCTATCGTCGATCGTTCCCTCATACTTCATTAACTCGGCGATATCCTTGAAACTCGACTCGTTGAAAATCAGTAGCGCCTCGCCCGCAACCCCGGAACCGATAAAGCCCTGACATACGGCGGTCACGTTATCACCGACGGCAATTTCCTCGAGCGCCATGCGCAGCTCGGCCACTTCGATCATGTTTACGTTGGGAACCGGCATGATTACGAACGCGCCCAATAAGCGCGCCAGAAAATCCGCCGCGCGTCCCATCGCCACGTTGGCAATTTCGCGGTACACATCCCGCAAATCAGTTTTTACTTCGACCCGCTGAATCGTGGTCGTGATGATGCCGCGCAGTCGGTGCGTGTCCAGCACCTCGCTTAACTGCAACTCGACAATCGGCTTTTTGATAAATGCGAGCGCGCCTAACTTCATCACGCGCTGATAGGCTTCCGGCTGGACATCTCCAGAGACCACAATCACTTTGGTTTTCATTCCGGCGCCATGCAGCGACTGCAGCACTTCATAGCCGTCCATCACCGGCATGTTCAAATCCAGAAACAGGATGTCACCCTTGCCCGCCTCGATCGCCTTCAGCGCCTCCACGCCGTTACCGGCGAAGCTGATATCCACATTCCAACCCTTAGGCAGGGCGCGCGCCATCTGCTTTTGAGCAAAGGTGGAATCGTCGCAAATCAAAACCGGCGTGGTCACAAAGAAGCTCACTCTCAAGTCGCAGGCGCGGCAGAATTGTTCCAACACGCAACTGAACGCAGCCTGTGCAACTTATCGGCCCGTGCTTCAAAAACTAAATGCATAAAACAAGGCGGCGCATTACACCGTGTATTGCCGTTTAAACAAGATGCTTTATACTTGCCCGCCTTGCCTGCACCGACGCGAATAACACGCCGGATCGTGGCAAAGCCGGGATGGCGGAACTGGTAGACGCGCTGGACTCAAAATCCAGTAGTGGTGACACTGTGGGAGTTCGATTCTCCCTCCCGGCACCAATTTTTTACCGCAGTGTGAAGTAACCAAGGCTGGCTGGCCGTTGCCTTAACAAATAAGCTGTTCCGTACCGATACTTATTCCATGATGTTTATGGTTGCGCCCTTCTCACGCAGCTGGTCTGCACGCCATTCGATAAAACGCTGAAAGCTCGGTTCGGTTTTGTAGGCTGAAGACGCCACGTAATCCATCACCGACTGATTGTGAAATGATTTCAGATAGCCTTCCGTGCGCATCACTTCCTTGCCCGTTGCATCGAAGAACAGCAGCGATGGCGCGTATTTGACATCCAGCTCTTTCGCCCACGCGCTTGCATTGATTGAACGACCGTCGGGTGTGGTCACAGGTATTTTTGACCAGATATCCAGTTGCACCACGTCGAACCGAGCGATTTGTTCCAGAGTTGCTTTGCGCTTAAATACATCCTTATGTAGCTCATCGCAGGCTGGACATTGTTGTTGCTCGAACAACACCAGCAGCGGCTTGGCGCCTGATTTTTTGACGCGTGTTAATGCATGCGGCGGCGGCGCAATGAACTTTTGCGCATGCAGTGTTCCGGTCGGCGGCGGCGGATTCAACTTGGCGAAATAATCGCGGAAACTTCCGCCTTTCTCATGTTTGTCGGCAACATAATTCAACGCCGCGAGAAACTTATGTGGTTCGTAATAACCGTTAACCCGCAACACCACTTTAGCCTGCTCATCGAAAAACAAAACGGTCGGCGTGTACATCACCTGCATTTTTTCAGCGAATTGCTTTTCGATCATGCGCGCGCCGTCGATGTCGGTGACTTCGCGGTCGCCCCACAGATTCACCGTAATCACGTCGAAGCGTGAGCGCAGCGTGTCGGCAATGTTTTTCTGCGCGAGATTGATGTCCACCAATTTTTTGCAGTAGGGGCAACCGTCTTGATAGAAAAACAACACCAGGCGCTTGTTGTGCGCGGTCGCATCCTTGACATCATCGCGAAAATCCAGAAACGAGTTCTTGAACCAGCTCGGATACTCTGCGGCGCCAGGATTGGTCATGTCGGCATTGAGCTGGCCTTCTTTTTTAACCAATACTATTTTTGGCGCGTCGGCCATTGCATTGCCGGAGATCACCATACCCACGACCAACGGCAACCACTGGATCAGTTTCATATGCATCGCCCTCGTTCAATTGAAAATTCGCAGCACTAAATCGGCCTACCGACACGCTTCTTAAAGGTAGACCATCACGGCGGCGTTGCGTGCGACACGCCGCTACAACTTTCGCAAACGCAGCGGCAAATTATTTCCAACCGGCAATTAAAAGCATTGCCTTTGCCGCCAATGCGTTGACTTACCCGTGACAAAAATAGCGGCTTCAGTTTTTACTGAACTGATAATTATGAATATTTTTTGGGTGGCACACTCTGGCATGGTTCTGGCTTGAGCACCTTCAGAATGGTCTTGCTTGAGGAGGATCGTCATGGCGGTACTCACCCAGTCTGCATCGCATAGCGCACGTAACGTCATCGTCGGCAGCAGTACGCTGAGCCTGCGCCCGGAACCGGGCAGCGGCGAACCCGCACGCTACTCGTCTGAGCGCTTGCTGCAAATCACCAGTGCGCTGCAAACTTCGCTGGATATCGAGCAGGTCATCGACATGTTTGCCCAGGAAGTAAAAATCACTGTTCCGGTCGACGGTGTGCGCTTTCACAATGCGCAACATGGCGTTGATGTGAAAGTGGGGCGCAATGCCGCGCATCTGTACACCTATCACCTCACCGTCAACGAACAATCGCTGGGTGAAGTCACGTTCATGCGCAAAACCAGCTGCACTGCCAGCCAAAGCAACGAACTGGAATTATTATTGCGCAGTCTGGTACACCCACTGCGCAATGCGCTGATGTATCGTACTGCCCTGCTCAAAGCGCAGCGCGATCCACTCACCGGTGTATATAACCGCGCGGCGCTGACGGAAACTTTGTCACGTGACGTGGAGCTTGCACAACGCCATCAGACCCCGCTGTCCATCATCGTGCTCGATATTGACCATTTCAAGAATATCAATGACAGCTACGGTCATGCCGCTGGTGATTGCCTGCTGAAAGGACTGGTTGAAAGCGCCAACCACAGCATCCGGCGTTGCGACATGCTGTTTCGTTTCGGCGGCGAAGAGTTTGTGGTACTGCTCAACAACACCGATGAAAAAGGCGCGTTGCGTCTCGCCGAACGGATTCGACGCAGTGTGGAAAAACAAGACTATCGGTGCAGCGATCAGGTGATCCGCATGACGCTCAGCGCCGGCATCGCGGCGTTGCAAAAACAGGATGCCGAAACGCGTTTGTTTGAGCGTGCCGATCAGGCGCTCTACCGCGCCAAATCCGAAGGTCGTAACTGCGTACGGGCAGCGCTGTAATGCTTATTTTCTGGGAGGAGCTTTCCGGCGCGCCGGTTTGAGCGGAGATTTGTCGGTACGACTGGCACGCTGCGCTGGGCGTTCACGGGTTTTGACTTTTGGTTCCGGTACGGCTTGTAACCCGGCCATCTGCAACAATGCTGCGACATCTTTATCACTGACATCTTCACATTTGCCGATTTTAAGTCCGCGACGCAACCCTACGCACCCGTAACGCACCCGCGTCAACCGACTCACCTGCACGCCTTGTGATTCCCACAACCGCCGCACTTCGCGCTGCCGCCCCTCTTTCAGAATCACATGAAACCAGCGGTTGATGCCGCTGCCACCCGCGTCGATGATCTCGTCAAAATGTGCGGCGCCATCGTCCAGCATCACACCGGTTTTCAGATTTGCCAGCATTTCCGGCGTCACCGTGCCGAACACGCGCGCAGCGTATTCGCGCTCGATTTCCGTTGAGGGGTGCATCAGGCGATATGCGAGGTCACCGTCAGTCGTCAGCAACAACAACCCCTCGGTGTTAATGTCAAGCCTGCCGACCGCAATCCAGCGGCTGCCGCGCAGATGCGGCAGGTCGTCAAACACCGTCGGCCGTTTTTCAGGGTCGGAGCGCGTGCACACCATGCCTTTGGGTTTGTAAAACGCAATCACGCGGCGCTTGATTGCTGTCGGCTCTTTCAAAACGGCGGGCTTGCCGTCCACCAGAATCTTGTCTTGCTCCGTCACCCGGTCACCTAATGTGGCGGGCTTGCCGTTGACTTGCACCCGTCCGTCGCTGATCCATTGTTCGATCACGCGGCGCGACGCGAAGCCCGCGCGGGCCAGAACTTTTTGCAGCTTTTCACTCATGTTTTCGGGGGTAACCAGAGGCGCAGAAAAGGATTAGCATCACCGTCAGGTAGCCGCTACGCAGCAACCTGACCTACACATTTTTTTAGTGCAGCGGCGTATCCACCAAGCGCTCAATTTCGGCAGTATGCACAACTTCGTCAGTGGTCGACGCAGCGGTGGAAGCTTCAGAAAGCTCGGCAATTTCTTGCTCATCGCTCCCGCCCTCGGGTGCCGAGCCACGCACTTGCAGCACGTCGTCGAGATTACGAATGTCTGCCAGCGGCGGCAATTGATCCAGCGATTTGAGATTAAAGTAGTCGAGAAATTCACGTGTGGTCGCGAGCAACGCCGGACGGCCCGGTAAATCCTTATGGCCCACCACCCGCACCCAGCCGCGCTCTTCCAAGGTCTTGACTATTTGACTGCTCACGCCGACGCCGCGCACATCTTCGATTTCCGCACGCGTGATCGGCTGGCGATAGGCAATCAACGACAACGTTTCCAGCAACGCGCGCGAATAACGCTGCGGCCGCTCTTCCCACAGACGCGCGATCCAGGGCGCAAATTGCTGCGCGGTCTGGAAGCGAAAACCGGAACTCACCTCGTGTAATTCGACACCACGTTGTGCGTAGTCCGCTTGCAGGAGTTCCAGCGCGGCTCGAATCTCCTCGCGCGTTGGCTGTCCGCCGTCGAGAAATAAGGTCAACATCCGATCAATACTGAGCGGTTGGTTGGCAGCGAACAAGGCCGCTTCGAGAATCAACTTCAGTTGCGTGGGGTCCATCATTTACTCCTCGCGCGCCGAGATGGCTTTGACATGAATGGGGCCGTACATCTCGCTTTGCACCAGCTCGATGATGTGTTCTTTAATCAGTTCCAGTATCGCCAAAAATGTCACGACCACGCCCAACCGCCCTTCTTCCGCCGTAAACAAGCGGGTGAATTCCACGAATTGGCCGCCACTCACCGCTTCAAGCACGCGCGTCATACGCTCACGCACCGACAACGGCTCACGCTTGATGTGATGGCTGGCGAAATTGTCGCTGCGCAGCAACACGTCTTTCAATGCCAGCAGCATTTCGCGCAACTCAACCTGCGGTTGCGGCTTGGTAATTTTCAGATCGGGCAACTCCACCGACACCGGATAAATATCGCGATGCAAACGCGGCATGCGTTCCATATCTTCGGCGGCGCGTTTGAAGCGCTCGTATTCCTGCAAGCGGCGGATCAGCTCGGCGCGCGGGTCTTCTTCGTCGCCCTGTAACTCCGCCGGACGCGGCAACAACATGCGCGACTTGATTTCCGCCAGCATCGCAGCCATCACCAGATAATCCGCCGCCAATTCCAGACGCAAGCCTTTGAGCAGATCGACATAGTCCATGTACTGGCGCGTGATCTGCGCAATCGGAATATCGAGAATTTCCAGGTTCTGACGTCGAATCAAATACAACAATAAATCGAGCGGGCCTTCAAACGCATCGAGAAATATTTCCAGCGCATCGGGCGGAATATATAAATCGTGCGGCATGTCGATGATCGGCTCGCCGCGCAAAAAACCGAACGGCAATGGCTCCTGCGCGGTGAGTGCGACGGCGGGGTTATCCAATGCTTGTGCTGGAGTTGACATTTATTCGTGTACCAAACCCATCGCCGATCTGACCTCGTCCAAGGTGGCGCGCGCCACAGCGCGTGCCGCCTCACAGCCTTGATTGATAATCTGCCGCACCCCGGCGGGGTCGGCTTCAAATTCGGCAGCGCGGGCGCGAATCGGCGCCAGCTCCGCGAGCACCGCGTCGATCACCGGGCGCTTACATTCCAGGCAGCCGATTTTGGCGGTTCGGCAGTTCTCTTGCACCCAGTTTTTTACGTCATCGCCCGAATACACTTGGTGCAGCGGCCACACCGGGCACTTGTCCGGGTCGCCCGGATCGGTGCGCCGCACGCGCGCCGGGTCGGTGGGCATGGTTTTCAATTTTTGCTCGATCACTTCCGGCGCTTCGCGCAGCGCGATGGTGTTGCCGTACGACTTGGACATCTTCTGCCCGTCCAGGCCTGGTAGCTTCGCGGCCTGGGTCAGCAAAGCCTGCGGCTCGGGCAGAATGATCTTGCCCGAACCTTCCAGAAAGCCGAATAAACGTTCGCGATCCCCCAGCGTGATGTGCTGCAAATCCCCCAGCAAGGCGCGCGCTTTTTCCAGCGCCTCGTGGTTGCCCTGCTCCTGAAATGCTTTGCGAAAATCGTTGTAAAGTTTCGCGTTCTTTTTACCCAGCGTCTTAATCGCAGCCTGCGCCTTTGCTTCAAAATCCGGCTCACGCCCGTACAAATGGTTAAAGCGCCGCGCCACTTCGCGCGTGAACTCCACGTGCACCACCTGATCCTCACCCACCGGCACCTGCCCGGCTTTGTAAATCAGGATGTCCGCACTTTGTAATAGCGGATAGCCCAGAAATCCATAAGTGGATAAATCCTTCTCGCGCAGTTTTTCCTGCTGGTCTTTATAGGTCGGCACCCGCTCCAGCCACGAGATCGGCGTCATCATCGACAGCAGCAAATGCAGCTCGGCATGCTCCGGCACGCGCGACTGAATAAACATCGTGGCTTCGCCGGGATGAATGCCTGCGGCCAGCCAGTCGATCACCATGTCCCATACGCTGGCGGAAATTTTGCGCGGGTTTTCGTAATCGGTGGTGAGTGCATGCCAGTCGGCCACGCAGAAAAAGCACGGGTATTCGTGCTGCAAGCGCAGCCAGTTTTTCAGCACGCCGTGATAGTGCCCCAAATGCAGCTTGCCGGTGGGCCGCATACCGGACAACACGCGACTGAATTGCGTGGGAACAGAACTCAAGGTGTACTCCTGCGGAAGTTAAAGTTTAAAGATGGAAAAAATCAGTTTAATCAACCCGTCAATGGGCGGATTGAGCACATAGCTTAGCAGCCCGGTCCACAGCAATCCCAGCAGAATGAAGAACCCATAGGGCTCGATGCGGCTCAGTTGCCACGACCAGGGACCCGGCAACATCCCCGCCAAAACCCGGCCACCGTCGAGCGGCGGCAGCGGCAACAAATTCAGTATCATTAGAACCACGTTGATCTGGATACCGGCAAAACCCATGTACGCCAAAGGTCGCCCCAGCCATCCCAGCTCGCCCCCGCCGATCTCAAGGCCGATCCGCATCAATCCCGCCCACAGCAATGCCATCAACAAATTCGCACCGGGCCCGGCCGCCGCGACCAAGGCCATGTCGCGCTTGGGATGACGCAGGTTTTCCCAAGTCACCGGCACCGGCTTGGCCCAGCCAAAAATCGGCAGGTGCATCAGCATCAACGCGAAGGGCACCACTAACGTACCGATTGGATCGACGTGCTTGACCGGGTTGAGCGTCAGCCGCCCGAGCATCATCGCGGTGGGGTCGCCCAACTGCTTGGCCACCCACCCGTGCGCAACTTCGTGAACCGTAATGGCAAACAGGATGGGCAATGCCCACACCGCCACCTTCTGCACCATGCT
>JANOOV010000013.1:0-1732 GCA_031421535.1 Gammaproteobacteria bacterium | reverse complement strand
GAACTGCGGTTGCTTTGAAATGCATGCCGTAGCGATGTACTTTGGGTAGCCCTGATTTGGCCATTTAACACCTCCGGTTTGTTAGGTGGAGGTGTTAACTAATTTGGGGGAAGTTTAGGCGCGCCTGTGATAGTTGCGTTAGAGCCTATTCCAAATCTCACTGAAGGGCGCATCGCGGTGTTGCCATGATATGTAAAAGCGGGCTCAAAATGCTCATGTACTGCGTGTACACTCTGCTTTTTCGCCCGTTTCCGCCTTGCGCTGGGAACCCTTCGCTTCGCTCTTCCCTTGAGTGAGATATTGAATAGGCTCTAAGAACCTATTCAATATCTTTTTCCCCTCTTCTGAGCAACAGAACGAGGAAGGCCAGATTCACAAACTGGAGGCGGGTATTGAGCTGACGCTCGCAGTTTTTCCATAACCTCCGGCATTTTTCAAGCCAGGCAAACGAGCGTTCGACTACCCAGCGCTGCGGCATCACCGCAAAGGTGTGTAATTCATGGCGCTTGGCAATCTCCACCGCGGCACCCAGCCGCTCGCGAACACCGTTGGCAAACGATTGTCCGGTGTAGCCGCCATCCGCGAGGACATTGACGACGCTTCCCAGCGACGTTTTGTGTAAAGAAAATGCCTCTAGCGCGCCTTTTCTATCCGTGACCTCGGCGGTCGTCACCGCTATCGCATGCGGTAGGCCTTGTGTGTCTACTGCAATAGGGCGCTTGATGCCCGATACTTTTTTACCCGCGTCATAACCCTTGTGTTCTGCGGTGTCCGTATTTTTCACGCTGAAGCGCATCAACGATCACGAAGGGGGTGTACTCGCTCCGTCCACTGTTGACGCGGACCGCGCCAACCCCATTTTTTTAATGCCTGCGCAAGCAGGCTGAGACCCTCTTCATTCGGCCGGGTTTTCCACAACTTGAAGTAGTAGTACACCGTACTTTTCTTCGGAAAATCCCTCGGCATCATGTCCCACGGGCAGCCACTCTTTAGCACATACAGGATTGCGCAAAATACTTCATATAAATCATTCGTCCTTGGCCTTGTCCTTTTCCGGGCACTGACCAATAACGGTTCTATCTTTTCGAACGCCTCTCGGCTTATGTCGCTTATGTATTTTTGTCTCATCCAGACAATTTAACCAATCCTCCCCTTTATTGCAAAAAGATATTGAATAGGTTCTAAGAGTGTTTCTTGGTTGTCCAAAACAGACGAAACCGGTTTTGTGCGGAGAAGGCATCATTAGCAACATTAACTCAGTGAAGGTAGGCCCCCGGCTCTGCCGGGGGACTCACCGGGGTTTGACCTATACGACGGTCGCCTGTGAATCTTTAATCTCGGCCAAGAGATGGAGATTCACAGATGAAAGAGTATCAGAGTTTAAGCCACACGAGGTGGGATTGTAAGTATCATATAGTATTCATACCGAAGCGGAGGAAGAAGCGGATTTATGGTGTTTTGAGGCGGCACATGGGGGAGCTATTTCATGAGCTTGCTGGGCACAAGGAATCGAAGATAGTAGAAGGGCACGTGATGCCGGATCATATCCACATGTGCATCAGTATTCCGCCGAAGTATGCGGTTTCCAACGTAGTGGGGTATTTAAAGGGCAAGAGTGCCATCCAGATTGCGAGGAAATACGGTGGGCGAAGTCGCAATTTCAGTGGAGAGAATTTCTGGGCCCGAGGGTATTTTGTGTCGACGGTAGGGCTCGACGAGGCCATGGTGAGGG
>JANOOV010000012.1:0-4642 GCA_031421535.1 Gammaproteobacteria bacterium | reverse complement strand
CGCGAGCAACGCGACTTCCTCCCAGCGCACCCACAGGATGTTGCCGCTGAACATGGCCTTCAGTTCTTCCATGCCCTGATTGGACCGGCTGAGGATCACGATGGCCGCTGCCGTGGCCACAACGTAGAGGCAACCGATAATCACCTCGCGCGTGGTCTTGTTGGGAATGTCGCGTAACTTCGCCAGCAGCACGGCGGCAATCATGGTGAACACCAGTGCGGTCAACTGCGCGTACAGGCCGTGCCCGTCCCACCCCATTAAAAACGCGACGCTCACGCCGAGCGCCGCAACTTGCGCCAACGCGAGATCGACGAAAATAATCCCGCGCGCCAGCACGTGCAGGCCCAGATAAGTGTGGGTCGCGATCATCAATGCGCATAACGTGAATGCGGGCAGCAGAATCACCCACGCGTCCATTACACCGCTCCGGCGTTTTTAAGCGCGGCCACGATGGCGTCGAACAAATCGAAATAAGTCTTGATCTGCTCCGTCGCGCCCACCGACTGCGGCAGCACCGCCACGCGCACGCCGGTTTGCTCACGCAGATATTTTGCCGAACGCGGTTCGTAGTACAGCTCCATGATGAGCACGCCGATCTGTTGCTCCTTGATGCGCGCGATGAGTTGCGTCAGGTAGGCCGCGCTGGGTGAAATGCCGGGCTTGGGTTCCACTTCGGCCGCGATGCGAAAGTCGAACGCGTTGGCCAGATAAACAAACGAGGTGTGGTAAGCAATGACCGCCTTGCCCGCTAACGGCGCCAACGCGGTTTTCCACGCCGCGATTTTGCTGTGCGCTTGGAGTTCAAACGCTGAGAGTTCGCGTGCGTAGTCTTTGGCGTGCACGCCGTCCAGTTGACTCAAGCGTTGCGCGATGGCGCGCGCCATCAGCACGCCGTTGTTGGGGTCCAGCCAATAGTGCGGATTGCCTGCCGCGTGTACGTCGCCCATGTCGCGCGTGACCGGGCCGCTGGGTTTATTTAACAGCGTGACCGCCGTGGACAAGTCCAGATAACCGGAATTGCCCGGCTGCACTTTGTCGTTGCGTGCGGCTTGCAACAGCGCGGGCATCCAACCCACTTCCAGTTCCGCACCCACCACTACCAGCAGGTCCGCCTGATACACATCGCGGATCATGCTCGGTTTCGCCTGCGCGAAGTGCGGGTCGGCGGTGCCGCGTGTCAACGTCTTCACGTTTACCGCGTTACCGCCGATGGCTTGCGTCAATGCGGCAAGGTCTTCGGTGCTGGTTACGACATTGAGCGCGGCGTGCGTTGCCAATGACGCACTGCATAAAACCAAAGTAACAATAGCGTTCAAAAATTTCTTCATGGAAATCTCCAACGAGTTCGAGGGGCCATGTAGGAGCGGCACCCTTGCTGCGATGGTCGGTCGCTCGCGCGCGTCCCTGTGCATCGCGGCGGGGGCGCCGCTCCTACAGAACATCAAAACGTATGCGCCGCGTGACTGCCGATGTTGTATTCCATCTGCAACCAGAACGCGTTCACCTTCTTGTCCAGATGTTCGGCGGCGTCGCGATTGATTTGCGCGCGCAGCTTGCTGTACTCAGTGAGGTACCAGGTCATGTTCAGCGCCACGCGCGTGCGCGCATCGCGTAGTACATCCCCAGCGTTGTCGCCGTTGCCGTCGGCGCGTTCGACTCTCAACCCGGCGACGCGCCCCGGCTGGAAGCCCCACAGCAGTTGCGTGTAGCCGCCCCAGTCCTTCAGCACTTCGCGGTTGAGCGTGTCCGTAGCGCCCGCTTCGTAACGCCGCTGGATGAGTTCGGTTTGCCACGCCACGAACGGAAAGCCGCGCTGGTTTTGCACCGGCGTCCATTTCAGATACGCATCTGCGCCGTAGATGCGCGTGACCGTGTCGTTGCCGGTCGCGTTGGGTCCGGTCACAGCGGAGAGCCCGAGGTTGACACTGACGGTGTCGCTCGCGTCGAAGCCGTTCAACCAGCGCAGCGTGTAAAGCAAGTCGGACGCCTCGCGTCCACGCCGTTCCAGCAACGGATGACCGCCGACGTCCTCGCCCGGCACGGATAAAAAGCTCAGCGCCGTTTCGCCGTTGGCGTTTTGCGCGCCGACGTAAACTTCCGAAAACCACGCCGTCGGCGCAAGCCACGACACGCGCGCACCCTGACTGCGCAAACCGTCCGGCCCGAATACACGTGTGAGCATCAGCGGCTGATCCACGAATGCCCAGGTGTGCGGGTGCTGCGGATTTTGCCGCCCGAACTCGGTGAAAAACTGGCCCGCCTTGATTTGCACACCGCCCGGTAAACTGCGCGACACGGCAAAGGCTTCTTCCAGCTCCACCACGGTTTCGCCGTCGGCATTGATCAGCATGATGATGTTGGCCTGCCCGTTCCAATACGGGTCCACCGCGCCGCTCAAGGTCAGCTCGACATTTTGCACCGTGAAACCGTTGCGGTTGGGGTCGTGACCGCCGCCTTGCAAGTCCTGAAGAGTTTTGTCTGCCGCGCTCGCCGCTCCGAACGCAAACAGATTGGACAGCCCCATCTGCATCGGGTTGTTGGTTGACGGGGTGGTGGGATCGGCCGCCAAAGTGCACGGGCTTTGCAATAATAAAGTAATCGCGGCGACCCGCGCCGCCTGCTTTTTGATCGTCATAAAATGCTCCTGATTTCCCGACATCGAGATTGAACATGCCCGCGTAACCTGCGGTGTGAAACACCGCCCGGCGCATACCGATGGAAATAACTAACGGGGAATCAGAACAACGGAGGACCGCGTGCTAAACGCGGCAAGTAGGATTTCGAGCGGAACTGCGGTGCATCGACTACAACCAGCGGCGCCGTGTGTATGAAGGCCGCTGCGAACAACACCTGGGCCGCACCGCCTGCAGCGGGCGCATGATTTAACCGGCAGAGACTGCAATGGCCGCCGTTGTCCGCACTTATGATGGAAGGCAGATCGTGCTGCGACACATGCCATAATGCAAACAACATGAAAAATATCAACAACGGGCGCAGAGCGCGCCCGCGCTGATAGCGTCCAACATTGCATGACAGTTTGTGCATGCACGTCATCATACTCAGGTTTTTCGCGTGCGCAATTACTCGAACATGCGCGTATCGCCGCGCCCTTGGCGCAACACCTGCGGCGCGGCGCCGGTGAGATCGACAATCGTGGTCGGCTCGGACGAGCCCAGGCCGCCATCAATGATCACATCCACAAGATGGCGCAGGCGTTCCTTGATTTCCTGCGGATCGGTCAGCGGCTGTGCGTCGCCCGGCAATTGCAGAGTGGTGCTGATCAGCGGTTCGCCGAGGATCTCCAGCAAGGCATCGACAATCGGATGGCCGGGCACGCGGATGCCGATGGTTTTGCGCTTGGGATGTTGCAAGCGGCGCGGCACTTCGCGCGTGGCGTCAAGGATAAAAGTATAGGGGCCGGGTGTCAGCGATTTCAGTAACCGGTAGGCCTGGTTGCCGACCTGCGCGTAGGTTGCGATCTCCGACAGATCACGGCACACCAGCGTGAGGTTGTGTTTGTCATCCAGCTCGCGCAGTGCACGGATGCGATCCACGGCGTCCTTGTCACCCAGATGGCAGCCCAGCGCGTAGCCGGAATCGGTGGGGTACACCAACACCGCACCGTCGCGTACCGCATCGACGGCTTGCTGGATCAAGCGCGCCTGCGGGTTTTGGGTGTGAATTTCGAGGTAGCGCAGCATGCGGTCGCGAGGAATTTTTGGTTCTCAACTTTATCCAACATCGCAGTGAGAAAATATGTTAGATTTTCGCCTCCCGCGCCCCCAAGGTCGCTCACGTTAACCCACTTGAAAGAAAAATCCCAGCATGAAGTTCCTGTTCGATTTCTTCCCAATCCTGTTGTTCTTTGCGGCTTACAAATATGCGGACATCTACGTAGCCACCGGCGTGGCCATCGTCGCCTCAATCATTCAAGTCGGTTACAGCTGGTTTAAACACCACCGCGTGGAAACCATGCAGTGGATCACCCTGGTGCTGATCGTCGTGTTCGGCGGCGCCACCTTGTTGCTGAAAGACGAAATGTTCATCAAGTGGAAACCCACCGTGCTCAACTGGATGTTTGCCGCCGCGTTTTTGGGCAGTCAGTACATCGGCAAGAAAAACCTCGCCGAACGCATGCTCGCCGCGAGCATCAGCCTGCCGCTGTACATGTGGGCGCGCGTGAACTTGAGTTGGGTCACGTTTTTCGTGTTGCTGGGCTGCGCCAATCTTTACGTCGTCTACAATTTCGACACCGACACCTGGGTCAACTTCAAGCTGTTCGGCATGATGGGGCTGACGGTTGCGTTCGTGCTGCTGCAAGCGGTATTTTTAAGCCGTTACATAAAGCCCGAACCGGAATCGTCCAACAGCAAACCCCAGGAATAAATTCGATGTGGTACGCAATCATCGGCGAGGACGTCGAACATAGCCTGGAGCGCCGCAAGCAGGCGCGGCCCGCACACATCGCGCGCCTCGAAGCCTTGAAAAACGAGGGTCGCTTGTTACTGGCCGGCCCCTTCCCCGCCATCGACAGCGCCGATCCTGGACCTGCAGGTTTCAGCGGTTCACTGATGATCGTGGCATTTCCCGGCCTGGCCGACGCGCAACGTTGGGCCGATGCCGATCCCTATGTGGCGGCCGG
>JANOOV010000011.1:0-2434 GCA_031421535.1 Gammaproteobacteria bacterium | reverse complement strand
ATGTCACGTCGTGGAGTATTCGTGTGCCGCACCAGTACGTCTTCCAGTTGCAGACCAATCTTACGAATCGGGTTCAGCGCCGCACGCGGATTCTGAAAAATCATCGCGAGCTTGCGGCCGCGTATGCCGCGCATCTCGGCTTCGCTGGCGGCGATGACATCGATACCGTTAAACACGGCGCGCCCGGCGGTCACGCGTCCGGCCGGATCGAGAATGCGCAACAACGCGTGCGCGAGTATCGACTTGCCCGAACCGCTTTCACCGACGATGCCGACGATCTCGCCCGGGTTCACGTGAAAGCTGACGTTTTCCAGTGCGTGCACAGTGCCGCCGCGCGTGCGAAATTTCAGCGCCAAGTTGTCAACGTCAAGCAATGGCACTGAACCTAGAAACGGCAGTTGACCGCTACAAGGCTCAAGCAAGTTCATACAGGTATTGATATTTTTTTCACCCATGTATCTTCACTCCGAAGGTGAGGCCCGCTACGGCGTGTGCAGCACGCCCTGTTGGGCGCATGGCGGCGTTGCACATCGTCGGAATAGCGAGCTATTCCTCCTCCTTGCGCCTTGCCCTGCACCCAACATGTCGCACTGCACACGCCGTTCAACTGCCGTTTCTAGGTTGAGCACTCATGTGCGCCGCCGGGGATCGATCAGATCGCGCAACCCGTCGCCCAGCAAATTGAAACAAAACACCGCGAGCATCAGCATCGCGCCGGGGAACAGCGCGATCCACCATTCGCCGGTGATGATGTACGACGCGCCTTCGGCCACCATGATGCCCCACTCCGGCTGCGGCGGGCGCACGCCCAGGCCGATGAACGACAGGCCTGCCGCGTTCAAAATTGCCCAGCCCATGTTGAGCGAAATCTGCACCATCATCGGCGGCAGGATATTTGGATAAATGTGCAGCGCGAGAATGCGTGCATTGCCGCTGCCCGCCAGGCGCGCGGCTTCGATGAACTCGGCGTTGCGCAACACATTGGCCTCGGTGCGCGCGACGCGAATGTAAAACGGCAGGTTGATAATTGCGGTCGCAAGCACAATGTTGGCGACGGTGTTGCCCAGCGCAGCGACGATGCCCATCGCCAGCACGAACAACGGAAACGCCATAATGGTGTCGGCGCCGCGCCCGACCGCACGGTCGAATGCACCGCCGAAAAAACCTGCGCTGCATCCCAGCACACTGCCGATCACGAACGACAGCGCAACGGCGGACAATGCAATCGCAAAGTCCAGGCGCGCAGCGGACATCACCCGGCTTAAAATGTCACGCCCCAGATGATCGGTGCCGAACCAGTGCGCCGCGTTCGGCGCTTGCAGCGCAGCGGATGTGTCGCTGGCGAGCGGGTCGTAGGGCGCGAGCACGTGGCCAAACGCGGCGAGCAACACCAGAAAGAAGAACAGTCCGAAGGCGAAGAGCGTGAGCGGGTTTTCGCGCAAGACGTATTGGGCGTGTTCCAGCAGCTTGTTCATCGTGGAAACGGTGGGTTCCTTCCCCCTGCAAGGGGGAAGGTTAGGATGGGGGTGAGTTGAACGAAGTAGGCGTAATGAAACACCCCCATCCGGCAACTGCTCCTGCGTTGCTCTACCTTCCGCCCTCCACGGCGGTCGCCAGCCTTCCTCCTTGCAGGGGGAAGGGGTACGTTATGTCGATGAGCCATATTCATTGCACTTTCTAAACTACATTGATTCGGTTGCGCCGTATTTACTTTTAGTGCTGTTTTCATTGCGTAACCCCCACCCGAGGATCAATCACCGAGTACAACAGATCGATGCCCAGATTCAACACCACATACAGCACTGCCATGGTCAGCACAAAGCCTTGCACCGGTGCGTAGTCCGACGACACCAGTGCTTCAATCGCGTACGAACCGATACCGGGCCAGGAGAAGACTTTTTCAACCAGCACATTCGCGCCCAGCAAAAATGAAAACACCATGCCCAAGGTCGTCACCACCGGCAACAGCGCATTTTGCAGCGCGTAGCGATACACCACCGTGGTGCGCGACAAACCCAGCGCACGCGCAGTGCGCACATAGTCGCTGGACAGTGCGCCGAGCATGGACGCGCGCGTCATGCGCGCCAGCGGCGCCATCACAAAGATGGCAATGGTGATCGAAGGCAATAAAAGCTGTTTCAGGCTGGCGGCAAACACGCCCAGATCACCTGCGATCAGGCTGTCAATCAGATAAAAACCAGTGAAGCGCGGTGGTTCGCTCAGGTAGGGGTCGAGCCGTCCGATCGGCGACGGCGCCCAACCCAGCTTGAAATAGAAAATATAAATCAACAACAGGCCCGTAAAGAAAATCGGCAACGACACGCCTGCGGTGGTCACCACGCGTGAGGCGTGGTCGATCCAGGAATTTTGGTGCGTGGCGGCGAGCACGCCCAATGGAATGGCAATCAGCGCCGCAAGCATCAAACCGGACAGC
>JANOOV010000010.1:0-6288 GCA_031421535.1 Gammaproteobacteria bacterium | reverse complement strand
GATTATACGCAGATTCGGCGCGTTGTATTGAACGGCGCGCTTTCCATCAGTGCCTGGAACTCAAGATAGGGTTCTTAGAAAAAACTCCAACTTCATTCCTGCGATCTCGATCACGTCGTGATCGTTGAGCGGAGTGCTTTGCGCGTTCATTGGGTGGTCGTTCAACGTGGGTGGTGTGGCAACGACAACCGCACCCTTGGGTCGCACGTGTGCGACAAAATAGCCGTTGCTGCGTTTGGAAATAATCACGCTATTGTCGGCCTTGCCCAGCGTGGTGTAGGACTTGACAATATCCAGAATATGACCGGCCTTGGGCCCGGTGAGCACCTTGACGGCCGCAGGCAACAGCGCCCGGGTTTTGGATTTTCCCGCATCCGCACTCACGATCATGGTTTTGTCAAAATCCGGCGCGTCTTCGTCGAGAAATTTAAATTCATGGCGGCCGAGCAAGATCACGTCGCCGTGGCGCAGCATGTGTTTCTTGATGCGCTGGCCGTTTACCAGCGTGCCGTTGGTGCTGCCCAGGTCTTCCACGTACACGTCCTTGATATTGTCCATGTAAGCGTTCTTCTCGACTTTTATCACCGCGTGTTTGCTGCTGATGGTGATGTCGTCAATCTGGATATCGCTCTGCGCCTTGCGGCCGATGGTGAATACCTCACGATCCAGCGGAAACTCCCGCAGCACCATACCTTCCACACAGAGCAGCAATTTTGCCATCAGCCCTGACCGGAAAGATTCGTTACGAGATCCGGCGATTGGTACTGCGCCAATACCACCGAAATATTGTCGTGACCGCCGCGCGTATTGGCCAGCGCGATCAAATGCTGTATCGCCTTCTCAAGGTTGGCAGCGAATTCCCGCAACGCGGTTTGCAGATCGGTATCGTTCACCAGGTCGGTCAGACCGTCGGAGCACAACAAATAAATATCGCCGGAACGCATTGCGAATTGTTGCACGTCGGTGTCTACATCCGGCCCCACACCCAGGGCGCGGGTAATGATATTTTTGCTTAAATTGCGCTGTGCCTCTTCGCGCGTAAACATGCCCTTGCGCACCGCTTCTTCAATCACCGAGTGGTCATGGGTCAGTCGCTCCAGGCGGGAATCTCGCAAACGATAGGCGCGCGAATCACCGACATGCGCGATAGTCACACTGCCCGAAGCGAACAACGCAAGCACCAGGGTCGTGCCCATGCCGGTACGTTCGGGGTTAACCTGCGCGCTTTGATACACCAGCGAGTTGGCTTGTGCGACGGTATTCATGATGAGGTACGCCGCTTCGGTGCCGTCATCCTCCTCTCCTGACGCCAACGGTGCCTCGGCCAGGGCGCGCTCCAGTTCATCGACCACCGCTTGCACCGCAAGGCTGCTGGCGACTTCACCGGCGCTATGTCCGCCCATGCCATCGGCCAGCACCGCGAGCCCCAGGTCGGAACGCATTGCGATGCAATCCTCGTTGTGGTCGCGCACGCGGCCGGTGTCACTGTTTCCGGCAATGCGTAATGTCAGGTCGTTCAAGAGTTGGCTCCCGCAGTTGATTTCTCGATAATGGCCTGACACTTTTTCAGCGCCATAACCAACTGGCGGCCGGTTTGAAAACGCTGGTCGATTTCCTTGCGCAATGCCTTGTCAATCACCCGCCCTACGCACGCCGGCAGGTCAGGCCGGAACATACGTGGGTCAGGGTGTTTTTCGTTAGCGATTTTGTACAGCAAGGTGGCCATGGACTCGCCGATAAACGGCAACTCGCCGGTGATCATCTGAAAGAACATCACGCCCAGCGCAAACAGGTCGGAACGTCCATCAACCTTGTGCCCCGCCAATTGCTCGGGC
The DNA here is from genome assembly GCA_031421535.1 of Gammaproteobacteria bacterium. GTDB lineage: Bacteria > Pseudomonadota > Gammaproteobacteria > SG8-11 > SG8-11 > UBA6921. The sequence continues at coordinate 4,453 of JANOOV010000010.1, read as the reverse complement.
GACATATATGACGGCGTACCCAGGATGGTTCCGGTTTTGGTTTTGTTGGCATCGACCAAAAATGCCACGCCGAAATCGGTGACCGTGACCTGGCGCTTGGGTGCGTTGTATACGACGTTAGCCGGTTTAATGTCACGATGCACCACCTGATGATCGTGCGCATAGTCCAGCGCGTCGGCGATTTTTCCGACGATAAAAAAAACTTCGGCCAACGGCAATAAATTATCGTTGCGGGTGTAGGGAGCAAGATTCACGCCTTCGAGAAAATCCATCGCAATATACGCCAGATCGTGTTCTTCGCCGACATCGTAAATCGTCACGATGTTCGGATGATTCAGCCGCCCTGCGGTACTGGCCTCGCGGAAGAAGCGCTCTTTTATTTCCACCAGTTGCTCCGGGTCGAACTCCTGTGACAGGGCCACGGTCTTGACCGCCACGGTACGGCCGATTTTCGGATCACGGCCCAGATACACCATGCCCATCGCGCCGCGCCCCAGCTCTTTTTCAATTTCGTAGCGGCCAAGCATCGGTTTTTGCACGCCGTTATTCTTGAGCACCAGCGTGCCGTGCATGGCCGCGCCCGGCGTGGACTGGACCTGCGTACCGGCAGCTTCGTGGTTACTCATGATGCGTTGCTGCACATCGCGGAATTCCGGCTTGTGACTTGCGATGTGGCGAAACACCACGGCGGCGCGGCTGAACTGGCGCTTGCGTTCGTAGTCCTGCCCCAGCGAATACAACAGCTCCAGCAACGCGTCGTCCAGCGGACATTTGCGCAGTTTTTCAAACGCCAGATCCAGCTGCCCCTGCGATTGGTAGGCCAGGGCCAGCATGCGATTGGCTTCAGCGTTTTCACCACGCGCACGCGCGGCAAGCTCACCGTAACCGCGTTTGACGCCCAGAATGGTGTGGCCGACCAGCAGTTGCGCAATCGGTGTGATGAGTTGCAGCCAGATACCCTGCGCGGCCATCACGATGACGTATAAATTGCCCAGCATCACCACGAAAATCGCCGTCAGCGCCAGACCGGTACTGACGCGAATACGCGGCAACAGCGACACCAGATAAGACGCAACCAGAAACATCGCGAGAATTTCCACCCACGGCGCCCACTCGGGCATACGGTAATAATCGCCGTTCAATATGCTGGACACCGTGTTGGCCAGCACCACAACCGGAGCCACGGATTCGCCGGTGGGAATCGCCACCGGATCAATCCAGTCCGGATGCGTCAAGCCGATGATGACGACCTGATCGCGAAACAAGCTGGCCGCCGCGAGCTGGTTGTAGACATTTTTAAACGCTATCGATTTGAACGCCGCCTTGTCGCCGCTGCGTTTGTAAAAATACGGCATCAGACGCAGGGTCTTGTCCGTGTCCAGCCACTGCGTCCCCAACGTCACGCCCCGGCCCGGCGCCACCCGTGCATCTTTTAAATTCACACCCATTCCGGCGGCGGCCAAACCCAACGACAACGACGGAAAGTGTTGCCCCTGCCAGGCCACGACCAGATTTTCGAAACGCACGCGTCCGTCGAAATCCATTTGCGGCTGAAAATGCCCCAGCGCCAGAGCGGCGCCGCGCAGCGTGTCGGCGGGAATGCGAAACGAGGTCGCAGCGGGAATGCCAGCACGCGAAAAGGTATTAAGGAGGCGGTCCAGCCTATTTGTCTCGACCGGCGCCGACAGCGGTAAGGTGAAACGCCGCAGAGATTCGGGCAGCGTGCGTGAATCCGGCATCGCACCCGGGCCCTGCAAACGATACGGAATGCCCAGCAGCACATTCCCGCCGGTTTTTATCGCACTTGCCAACGTCAGGTCACCGTCGAGTCGCCGTTCGACTTCCTGCAGCGCAGATTCAAACCGGCGTGCATATTCGAGTGAAATGTCCGGTCGCGGCGCTTTGTCGTGAAGCAGACGCAGCGGCGCCAATACTTCACTCCCACGCACGGTTTGCGTTTGTTGCAAGTCGAGCGCAATACCGACCGCCTTGGGCTGCGCTTGCTCAATGCTATGCAGCGCCGCAGCCAATATCTCGCGCGGGAACGGCCACGGACCCAAATGCTCGATACTTTCAGCATCGATCTCGACCAGGGTGACGCGATCGATTGCCGGGCGCTTGGCCGTGAGCGTGATGGAGAAGTCATAAAACGTACGTTCCATGCTCTGCAATGCGGGACCGGCGGCGGCAAATAAAAACGCTAACGTCACGACCAGACCGATAAATCCGTCGGTCTTCCAAAACTCTTTATCGATCTGCCAGTTGAAGCGCGCCATAACGCCATTGCAACGACAAATCCGGTAATTTCTTTAAAAACCAAACGTCCCCGAACGCAAAAAAGCACAGGTAAAACGCGCGACCCGGGGCGACAGCAGCAAGCCCATATGCGAAACATGCACGATGCGTTGCTCGGTTGCGCCGGGAATCCGCGCCTCATCCACCCCGACCGAACCGTCGTTGGCCGAGGTCATGCCGCTAAAAAATTGTCCGCCACCGATACTGAGATCACCGGCAATGACACCCAGGGAGTGCGCCGCCGTCCAGTGCCGCGATTGATCCGCAAGTCCGTGGAGAAAACTGTTGCCCAGCATGAAACGCCCGGTGCGAAACCGCGCCAGCCCACGCGCCGCTGCACTGCCTTGGTACGGCGTGCCTAATGTCACGACGCGGCCCGGCCGTTGCTCCGGATCGTGTGCAAACAGCCGCTGCACCACCAGCCCGCCCAGACTGTGTGCGACGAAATGAACCGTTGTTTCAGGAATCCTGGCACTGAAGCGTTGCAACAGCTGCGCGGCTTCATCCACCGTGCAGCGTGTCGTGGGATAGGAAAACTGATAAGTGACAAAATCGCAGCGGCGCAACCGGTAGCGCAGCAGCAACATGTCCGGACCGCGCATCCACAGACCGTGAACCAGGATGACCGCTTGGCGCATTGATTGATTTCCACGAATAAAATTATCGTTGCCGATGCGCCTGCTGCTGCAACATGGCCTGCATTACCCTGCCCGCTTTAACCGGATCAGGATCATTCATCAACTCACCCAAGGCCGAGGGAATGATCTGCCATGACAAACCGTATTTGTATCGAGACATAAAAATTCATCGTCTCTTCGGCTTGGTCGTTAAACCTAGAAACGGCAGTTGAACGGCGTGCGGAGTGCGGCTCGTTGGGTGGCCGCTCTCGCGCATCCATGCGCTTTGCGGCACTTGCACATCCTGTGCGGCGCAGGGCAAGGCGCAACGAGCGAGGAATAGCGAGCTATTCCGATGATTCCCAACCGCGCTGGTCATTCGCGTCGGCGCTGGTTTTGCGCCGGGTCGTGGTTTTGCGCGGGGTGGGACGAGTTGCAACGCCGCCATGTGCACAACGAGCCGCACTCCGCACACCGTAGCGGGCCTCACCCACGGGGTGAAGCCCGTTTAAACAAAATACCTCAACTGTTACATACACTTGCTTATTCCTTAGTAGCGGTCAACTGCCGTTTCTAGGTTGAAATGCGTGCGGAATTGCGCACTCACAAGCGTCCCAATGCCAGTAAGTTAAGCGCTGGCACGTTTTTACTCCCCGCCTTTGTTCAAGGAGGGGAGTAAACGTTGGGCGCTCACGCCGCACAGCGCCTATTCAGGCTTAACTTACTGACATTGACAAGCGGCCCATTGATTGGCCGCTCTCGCGCATATTCCTGTGAGTCGCGCTGGCAATCATCGGTCAGCTGCCCCGCCAAGCTTGGCCTGCTTACGCTTTCCGTTCACGCTGCCTTTGCAGGCGCTTCAATGCCGATCTTCAAGCCCAAAGATTTAATCACAGCAAGAAAAGTTTTCAGCGTCGGATTTCCATGCGGCGAAAGTGCGCGGTAGAGAACCTCACGACGAATACCTGCGTCCGCCGCAAGCTTACCTACACCGCCGTAAGCCTCTGCAACATGCCGCAATGCAATCATCAAAACCGCAGGTTCCTATTCGTCTTCCAGCGCTGCTTTTAAATATTCAAGTGCATAAGCCGGGTCGGCGCGCAGCTCGCGCACCATCACTTCATCATTGCCAACACTCTTTTTGCGTTTGCTCATAACGATCTCCGCTTGAATTCCTTCAGCAGCATGGCGGCCCGCTCGATATCGCTTTGCTGTTTGCGCTTATCGCCGCCGCACAGCAGCACAGCAGCAAAATACCTTCGATACCAGCAGATTACTAACCAGCCGGAAATACGCCAAGAGTTTGGATGATCGTCATGCCGATCAGAGTGCGGGTGCCAACGCCAATGGCTGGTAATGCAATAATGCAAGCCTGACCCGGGCCTCGAGCTGGCCACGAATACTTGGGCCTTACCTTACATGCCAATCCGGGCGCGTGCGCCAATGCGTGACAATGCAACTGTGCAAGCCCTCGTATCTTGCCAAAGCCGATCAGCTTCGTTGTAGTAGCGAAGTAGAGCCGGTCGGGCAAGATGATGCTG
>JANOOV010000009.1:0-3863 GCA_031421535.1 Gammaproteobacteria bacterium | reverse complement strand
AGCCGAAGGTGTTGCTGCTCGACGAACCCTTTGGCGCGCTCGACGCACTCACGCGTGCGCATTTGCAGGACGAGCTGTTACGCATCATTGCCAACCTGCACGCAACCGCAGTAATGGTGACCCACGACGTGGATGAAGCGGTGTTGCTGTCCGACCGCGTGGTGATGATGACCAACGGGCCAGCAGCAACCATCGGTGAAATTCTGGAAGTGAATTTGCTGCGTCCGCGCAATCGTCTCGACCTGGTAGCAGACTCACGTTACGTACACGCGCGCGGCGAGTTGTTGAAGTTTTTGTATCAGCGCCACAAGCACGCCGCGTAAGTTGTGCCGTGCGCACGGCGCACGCTACATGCACCAATGCAGCGCGCATCGGGGCGCGTTGCGTTCAATTTGGCGCAATGTCTGCGCGTGCGCGCAATATACGCTGCGCGTTTCCTGCTGATTTCATCGGCATTTTTAATTTTCCCCGCCTGCTGGCACATGGCTTGCTCACTGGCCGGTAGACGCAGCGCATTGGTGCGCGCGGATCCAGGAGAGTAGAGCAAATGAATTTTCGCGAGTTCAAGCAAGCCGGTCATTGGCCCACGTTGCTGGCGGCGTTTTTATATTTCGACATCAGCTTCATGGTGTGGGTGGTGCTCGGGCCGCTCGCCCTGTACATCACACAAGAGCTGAACTTGCCGATTGAGGACAAGTTCACCATCGTCGCGATTCCGATTCTGGCCGGGGCATTTTCGCGCCTGTTCCTGGGTGCGCTTGCCGACCACATAGGGCCCAAGCGTACCGGCCAACTCGCGCAGCTCATTGTCGCCGCTGCTCTCGCCTATGCGTGGCTGTTCGGATTGCACAGCAAGTTCGCAGTGGAAATATTCGGCATTTTCCTTGGTATTGCAGGCGGCAGTTTTGCCGTCGCGTTGCCGCAATCTTCGCGCTGGTATCCACCCAAGTTTCAGGGCATGGTCATGGGCATCGCGGGCGCAGGCAACATGGGCGTGGTTCTTGACTCATTGTTCGTGCCGTGGATTGCGGAGAACTACGGTTGGCAGGCGGTGTTCGGCGCGCTGCTGGTGCCGGTGTTGATCGTGTTCCTGCTGTACTCGTGGATGGCGAAGGATGCGCCGGACCAGCCCGCGCCGGTAACTCTGGCCAATTACGCCGCCGTACTCAAAGACGCGGACACTTGGTGGTTCATGTTTTTCTACTCGATCACTTTCGGCGGCTTCGTCGGTCTGGGCACCGCACTGCCGTTGTATTTCAGCACTTGGTATCACGTGTCGGGCGTCACGGCGGGGCTGATGGTGGCGCTGGTGGTGTTTGCCGGTTCGCTGTTCCGCCCGGTCGGCGGTATGGTCGCAGACCGCATCGGCGGTATCCGGGCTTTACAAATTCTGTTCATGATCGTGTCGCTGAGTTATCTCGCCATCTCGTTTCTGCCGCAGGGCCCGGCGCCGGATGCACAACTGCTCGCGGCAGCGAAAGTCGGTGGTTGGGGATTGTGGGATATGCCCGGCATCGCGTGGTTCGCGGTGTTGCTGTTTTTTGTTGGCGCCATGGCCTTGGGCATGGGCAACGGTTCGGTGTTCCAGCTCGTGCCGCTGCGTTTCCGCAAGGAGATCGGTGTGATGAGCGGCCTGGTCGGCGCCGCCGGTGGCTTGGGCGGTTTCGTGTTGGCGAAAACCATGGGTTGGTCAAAAGCCACGACCGGCGACTTTGCGCTGGGGTTCTGGATATTCAGCGGGCTGGCGCTGGTTGGGTTGATCGGCATGGTGCGCGTGAAAAAACGCTGGCGCACGACCTGGGGTGCGGTGTCAGGGGCGCGGGTGTAACCCACCGATTGCAGGGACGGTGGATTACGCTTCGTTAATCCACCCTACAAATCTACACTACGCCCATGACCTACAATCCCTTGCAAACCCGCATCGGTTTTTTCACCGCCACCGGCAAACGCGAATGTAACGAAGATTACGTTGCGGTCTACGAGCCGCACGATCACCGTGTGGCGACGCAAGGCATTGCCGCCGTGATTGCCGACGGTGTGGGCGGGCACGACGGTGGACGCGTGGCCGCCGAGTTGGCGGTGCGCGGCTTTCTCGACGCGTATTACAGCCTTCCGGAAACCCTGGGTGTCGAGCATGCGGCGGCGCGCGCCTTGTCCAGCATCAACCGCTGGATTGTGATGCAAGGTCGTAACGACTTGGCACTTAAAGCCATGGCTGCCACTTTCAGCGCCCTGATTTTGCGTGGGCGACAGGCGCATGTGCTGCACGTCGGCGACACGCGCGTGTATCGCCTGCGCGACAAGCAACTGGATTGCCTGACGCAGGATCACACTCATCAGCATCCCAACCTCAATCACGTGCTGTACCGCGCGGTTGGACTGGAAGACAACATCCGCGCCGACTATCAGGTGCATGCGCTGGAAGTTCACGACCGCTATGCGTTGTGCAGCGACGGCGTGTACGAAGCGCTGCCGCGCCGCGAATTTCTTTCGCTGCTGGCGCGGCGCAGCGATCCGCAGGAAGACGCGCAACGTCTGGTGCAGGCGGCGCTGGACGCGGGCAGCAACGACAACGCCACGGCGCTGGTTGTTGACATTATCAGTTTGCCGGACTCGGATCAGGGCGATCTGGAACGCCTGATCGAAGCGCTACCGTTGCTGGAGCCGCCCAAAGTCGGCGACCACGTCGATGCGTTCGAGATGCTCGAAGAAATTTTCAACGGCCGCTACAGCCGCCTGCTCAAAGCGCGCGACACGCGCGACGCACGCATTGTCGCGCTCAAATTCCCGCAGCCGCGCGTGGCGGACGACGCCGCCTATCGCCGCGCCTTCGTGCGCGAAGCGTGGATCGCCGCGCGCGTGCACAGCCCGTTCGTAATCAAACTGCTGGAATTGCCGCCGGGCCGACAAACGCGTTTGTATTCGGTGTTGCCGTATTACGCAGGCAAGACGCTGGAGCAGCGCATCACCGGCGGCGCAAAAATCCGCCTGGCCGAGGGCGTGGAGCTTGGCATTAAATTATGCAAGGCAGTGGGCGCGTTAAATCGCCTGCGCATCGTGCACCGCGACATCAAGCCCGACAACATCATGCTCGAAACCAACGGCGGCGTGAAACTGCTGGACTTAGGCGTTGCGCGCCTGCCCAGCATGCCCGAAGCGCCGGATGAAGACATTCCCGGCACGCCCAGCTACATGGCGCCGGAACTGTTCGCCGGTGAACGCGGCGACGAACGCAGCGACGTCTACGCGCTCGGCGTCACGCTCTACCGCCTGTTCAGCGGCGGCCATTATCCCTGCGGCGAAGTCGAGCCGTTCTCCACCCCGCGCTTCAACAAATGCACACCGCTCGCCTCGCATCGCCCCGACCTGCCCGCGTGGCTGGATCACGCCGTGACCAAAGCCGTGCATATCGACAAGATGTCGCGCCACACCGACACCATGGAACTCGCCTTCGAATTGGAAAACGGTTTGGCGCGCGGCGGCGGCAACGCACCCCACGTCAAACGCGCCTTGCTCGAACGCAACCCGGTGTTGTTCTGGCAGTTGATTTCGGTGGTGTTGCTGATTGCGCTGCTCGTGGCTCTCGCGACGAAGTAGGGTGGGTACTGCCCATCGATCACGCGCAAAAACACCGGGGCACGCAGTCCAATCAGCAGGCGATGTCATCCATATTTTTTTGAGAGCCACAGCATGACTGAAATCGTCAAACATTCCCCACAGCCTGATGCTATACCGCCGCCAGCAGGTGAAAGAAATTGCGCCGTGGTGCGACTAAAAATATTCTGGATGCACATTTCTTGAAATGTGCATCTCGTAAGTGTTCCTTCCCTCTGCAAGGGGGGAAGATCACGACATGCATCCAT
>JANOOV010000008.1:0-3597 GCA_031421535.1 Gammaproteobacteria bacterium | reverse complement strand
GAACAGCTTGACTGATTTTTCGAAGAAGATGGTGTCGGTTAAAACTTGCGTGCCCGACGCAGCGCCGTTGAACGCCAACGGTTTGTCATAACCGTGTTCGTGTTTCCATTTTTCGATGGCTTCGGGCGTGACGTGCTTGATACCCAGATGCATGCGCGCCATGTCGTCGGGCGTGTTGACCACGAAGAACAACGTGAAGGTGATGAGATTGACACCGATCAGGATCGGCAATGCATACAACACACGACGCAGGATATAGGCGATCATCGTGCCGCCCTCTTTTCATGTCGCCGGTAAATCACGAATGCGGGCGCCGTCCCCAGGATTAAAACCACCAGCAGTAACCACACCGGCCAGGTGACCGGCGCATTCCATTCCAAACGTTTTTGCGCGCGCAGTTCTGGATCAACACGTTTGTATTTCAACGTATTGTTGGCCATGTCATTGGGCTTCGCGTTTTTATACCACTCGTGGTAGAGACCAAAATCTTTCGAATGGAATCCCCAAAGCCACGGCACGTCGTTACGCACCAAAGCAACCATTTCATCAATCACGGCCTGACGTTGCGGGCCGTTGTCCATGTTTTTCATCATTTTAAACAGCACATCAAACTGTGGGTTGGCGTAGTTCGACGAGTTTTCGCCCTGAAATTTCACCCTGCTGTTAGGCCCATAAAGCAGGAACAGAAAATTTTCCGGGTCGGGATAATCCGCACTCCATCCCAACTCATAAATCTGTGCACGGCCCTTGAGGATTTTTTCCTGGAGGCGATTGAAGTCGGTGGTGCGAATCGCCAACTGGATGTTGAGCTTCTTGAACTGTTTGTGCATCCAATCCAGGCGCGCCTTGGTATCGGCGGCGGAGTTGGAGTTTGTGTCAAAATTCAATACCAACGGATTGCCCGTTTGTGAATCGATGCCGCCTTTATATCCCGCTTCAGCCAGTAATTTTTGCGCGGCCGCGAGCGGTTTGCGGCGCGCCTCGTTATTCACCCAATCGTAGACGACGGGATTCACGCCGCGCGCACCGTCAACATAGCCAAAAATGCCGGGTGGAATCGGTCCTTGCGCCGCCGTGCCGCGACCGTTGCGAAAGATGCTGATGTACTCTTCGTAATCGAGTGCGATCGATAGCGCCTGCCGCAGTTTGCGGGCACGTTCACTATTGCCGCCCACCACCGGGTCGAGCATGTTGAAACCCATATAGTAAATCGTGGCCGACACGGCGGTTACGAGCCGGATATCTTTCTCTTTCATTGCATCCGTCACCGTGGCCTCACCCGCACTGGTGAACTGAATCGCCTGATCGAAGCTGCTGGAGCTGATGCCGGAGGTGTCGAAATAACCTTGCAGAAATTTATTCCAGTACGGGATGCTTTCCTTTTCCAGCTTGAATACCACGCGATCAATAAACGGCAGCGGTTTGCCGGCATCGACGAGCAAACCCTTTTGTGCGTCCTCAGGCTCGCCCTCGCTTGGATAGATTTCGCCGTGGAAGTTCGGATTACGTTCCAGAATCATTTCGCGATTGGGATTATTCACCGTCAGCATGTACGGCCCGGTACCGACCGGATACCAATCCAGCGTGATGTTGCGTTCCTTCATGCCGGGCTGCGCGTAGAAACGATCCGCCTCATGCGGGATCGGCGCGAAGAACGGCATCGCCAGCCAGTACAGCAACTGCGGATATTTGCCTTTGATCTTGATGCGGTAAGAATAAGTGTCAAGCACCTGCACTCCGGCAAGCGGAAACTGCGTAAGGTCGAGATAGACTCCATCCTGTTTGCCCTGCGCGACTTTTGCGTATTCCTTTTTCAGCACCTCGCTGTACTCCGGCAAGCCGACGATATAGTCCGCCATCACACCGAAAATCGGCGAATGTAATTTGGGATGAGCGAGACGTTTGATCTCGTACACGTAGTCGTCCGCAACCAACTCGCGCGTGCCGGTGAATTCGAAATCGCGTAGCTCTTTTACATCCCGCAAATCGGCGGGCGTGAGTGCATGGTAGCGATAACGTCCTTGTCCATCTTTTGCAAACGCCGGATGCGGCTGGTACTTGATACCGGGCTGGATCGTGATGTCGTAAACGCTGAAAGCGATTTGCGCAGCTTGCGCATTATCCGGCAAGGGCTTGTCGTCTTTATCAAAATACACCGGTTTAGGTACGACCGTTGCCACCAGCGGAATTAATTCATACGGGCGTTTTAAATAGTGATACTGCAACACTGGCTCGTAAATCTGAGCCGTGAACTCTGCTTCAGTGGCGCTGAACGACTGCGCTGGATCGAGATGTTTAGGCCGTTCAGAAAATGGTTTGTACAGAACATTGGCGCGGCTGTCACTGGCCGGATACGGGTTGTTCAATGTGTCGCCGCTGCACGCGGCAAGCGATGCGAGCAAAGCCATGGCCGGGAGGTGACGCAGCGGGAGTCGTGCCATGCGCATTTCAAACGTTCGTTTTACCAAAAGGCCGACATGAAACCACGCTTGCGGGTTGGGGGTGTTTATTTTGTGCAACCCGTCGTTGGTCATAGGAAGTTAACGTTGTACGCAACCGTCTTCGGAAGGCGGATCATAAATTGATTCATCGGGGCCTTCCAGCTTTGGATGGGCAGGGTCCAGTTCTTCGTTGATATTGCGTAATCCCGGCTACTGCAATTTGCGATCAACTGCGGCTTCCGGATTCAAGGGAAATTTTATTTTCCGGTGTGCTTTTTTGTATTGTGCAATCGCCTTGGACCTGTAAACATTCACACCTCTTTGGGGCCACGCTTTGACTTGTTATTAAGGATCTGCCGCGAGCGCCATGAACACCATTACCGCGTTACTAATTGCAGTATGTGTCCTGTCGTCGATGGCGCATGCGGCTGAGGTCTACTCCGCAGAAGAAGACTACGTATGGCAGGAACGCTTTACCAAACGCCTGGAATTAGCCCGCGTCGGCAACGCCGAGGCGCAATTCAACGTCGGTGAAATGTACGAAAAAGGCAGCGGCGTCGCTGCCAACCTGCGGAACGCGTTCACCTGGTTTGAGCTGGCCGCCAAACAGAATCACCAAAAAGCACAATACAAAATCGCCTCTATGTACTATCGCGGCGAGGGGGTGGAAGGAAACCCCGCCAAGGCATTTCATTTGATGGAGCGGCTCGCAAAAAACGGTTACGCGCGCGCCCAGTATTACCTGGCGTTGATGCACGAAACCGGTATCGTGACCAAGCGCGATCTGGGTCAAGCCCACCTGTGGTACAGCCGCGCGGCGGCGGGCGGCTATACCCCGGCAGCAGAAGTGCTGGAGGACAAAGTGCGCTTTCCCGCGCAGCGCGCACCCAGCGAAATCGCAACTGCAAAGTCGGCTCCGGCACGGCCGAAAAATATCCCGCACACAAAAGCACCTGTGGATACGCTGCCGGTACCGAACATCGTCGGGGAAAATCCGGATCCGCCCATCGCCACCGACGATACGCTTGCTGCCACGCTGCGCAACGAGGCGGCGCGCGGCAGCCAAGTTGGCCTGCGAGATGCCTCCGATGCGCACCTGGATTTGCCCGCACCGCCAGTGACATCGGTCGCCAGCTTGAAACCTGTAGTTCAAACG
>JANOOV010000007.1:0-5639 GCA_031421535.1 Gammaproteobacteria bacterium | reverse complement strand
GATTGCGGTCGGCACCGGCATGGTGGTGGATGCGCTTGAAGATCTGGATGGCTTGTAGTTGGTAAATAATAGAAGCGATATTTCGGGAGGCTCCACATGAAAATCGGCACACCGCTGTCGCCTAACGCCACCAAAGTCATGCTGCTGGGTGCAGGCGAATTGGGCAAAGAAGTCATCATTGCGTTGCAACGTCTGGGCGTGGAAGTGATCGCCGTGGATCGCTACGCCGACGCGCCGGGCCACGCGGTCGCGCACCGCGCGCACGTGATCAACATGGCCGACGGCAAGGCGTTGCGCGCGCTGATTGAAAAAGAACAGCCGCAACTCATCGTTCCGGAAATTGAAGCGATTGCGACCGAGATGTTGCTGCGGATCGAGGCCGACGGTCTGGCCGAAGTGATTCCCACCGCGCGCGCCGCGCAGCTCACCATGAATCGCGAAGGCATCCGGCGTCTGGCGGCGGAAGAGCTGGCGCTGCCGACGTCGCGCTATGCGTTTGCCGAAAGCGCGGGTGAAATTCGCATCGCGGCGGAGCGTCTTGGCTACCCATGTATTGTCAAGCCCGTGATGTCGTCGTCGGGCAAAGGGCAGTCGGTGTTGAATACGCCGGAAGATATCGACAAAGCCTGGGATTACGCGGTGACGTCAGGGCGGGTGAATCACGGTCGCGTGATTGTGGAAGAGATGATCCGCTTCGATTACGAAATCACCCTGCTCACGGTGCGCGCACTTGGCGACAACGGAAAAGTCAAAACCTCGTTCTGTGATCCCATCGGCCACGTGCAGGTGAAGGGCGACTACGTGGAAAGCTGGCAACCGCAGCCGATGAGTGAAGCGGCCTTGTGGCGCGCGCGCGATATCGCCAAAAAAGTCACCGACAATCTCGGCGGGCGCGGCATTTTCGGCGTTGAATTATTCGTCAAGGACGACCACGTGTGGTTCAGCGAAGTGAGCCCCCGCCCCCACGACACCGGCATGGTGACCATGATCACGCAGGTGCAAAACGAATTTGAACTGCATGCGCGCGCCATTCTCGGTTTGCCCGTGAACACCGACTTGCGCACCCCCGGCGCCAGCGCCGTGATCTACGGTGAACTCGAAGCCAAGGGCATCGCCTTCGAAGGCGTCGATGAAGCACTGCGCGTGCCGCACAGTGACATTAGACTTTTCGGCAAACCCGAGAGCTTCGCCAAACGCCGCATGGGCGTCGCGCTGGCCTATGCGCATACCATAAAAGAAGCGCGCGACCGCGCCAAACTGGCCGCAAGCAAAGTGCGGCCGGTGAAGCGATAGGACGGATAAATTCAAATCCAAGAAAGATGACGATTGCGTGTTGACCCCCGCCGACTATTCTCACATGTCCCACGCTTTACAACTGGCTGAACGCGGGTTGTATAGCACCGACCCCAATCCGCGCGTCGGCTGTGTGTTGGCGAAAGATGGCGCGGTCGTCGGCATGGGATGGCATCAAGTGACCGGTGGGCCGCATGCGGAAATTCATGCGTTGAACAACGCCGGTGCGCAGGCCCGTGGCGCGACTGCGTACGTGACGCTCGAACCGTGTTGTCATCATGGCAGAACGCCACCGTGCACGGATGCGTTGATCGCCGCCGGGGTGGCGCGAGTGGTGGCGGCGATGACGGACCCCAACCCGCAAGTAGGCGGCCGGGGCTTGCAGCAATTGCGGGATGCCGGTATCGAAGTCGACAGCGGTCTGCTCGAAAGCCAAGCTCTGGCACTTAACCCCGGCTTCGTGCAACGCATGCGCAGCGGGCGGCCGTGGGTGCGTTGCAAATCGGCGTTGAGTCTGGATGGCAAGACGGCGCTGGCCAACGGCCGGAGCCAGTGGATCACCGGCGACGCGGCGCGTCTGGACGTGCAACGCTTTCGCGCGCGCAGCTCGGCCATCATCACCGGCATCGGCACGGTGTTGGCGGATGACCCAAGCCTGACGGTGCGCATCGCCACCGGCCAGCACCCGGTGCGTCAGCCGCTGCGCGTGGTGCTGGATCGGCAGTTGCGCATTGCGCCGGTCGCTAAATTGCTGGAGCAGCCCGGCGACACGTTGATTTTTACGACCGTGGCAGACCCGCAACGGGTCGCTGCTTTACGCCGCGACAATGTGCATGTGGAAACCCGGCCCGAACTGCAACTCGATGCGGTGCTCGCGCATCTGGCGCAGCTACAGTGCAATGAGGTGTGGGTCGAGGCGGGCGCGACACTGAGCGGCGCCATGCTCAGTGCCGGTTTAATTGATGAATTGATTTTTTATGTCGCACCCAAATTACTGGGCGACACGGCGCGGGGTCTATTCCAATTGCCCGCTTTGTCGGTGTTGGCGGACGCGGTATCGTTGGAGTTCACGGACGTGCGCAGGGTAGGCGAGGATTTGCGGATTATTGCCAAGGTAAACAGTAGCAGTTATTCCATTTCCAATTCAAAGCGAGACTAGGCGCTCCGCCGCAGACAGTGCTGTAGCACGGCAAGGCGGGGCAACGACGTATCGGTTTGAATTGGAAATGGAATCAGACGCGGAAAACATGTTCACAGGAATTATCCAGGCTGTCGGCACCCTCGCCGCCGTGGAAGCCCACGGCGCGGAGCAGCGCCTGCGCATCGCCACCGGCAGGCTGGACTTGTCCGACGCCCGCGTCGGCGACAGCATCGCCGTATGCGGCGTGTGCCTGACCGCGACAATTTTGAGCGACGACGGGTTCTGGTGCGACGTGTCGGGCGAAACTCTGGCGCGTACTACGCTGGGCGAACTGCACGTCGCCAGCAAGGTGAATCTGGAAACCGCCCTGTTGCCGACCACGCGGCTGGGCGGGCACCTGGTCAGCGGCCACGTCGACGGCGTCGGCAACATCGTGGAGCAGCGTACCGAAGGCCAAAGTCTGCGTGTGTGCATTGCGGTGCCCAAGGCGCTGGCCAGGTATATCGCCGTGAAAGGTTCGGTGTGCGTCAACGGCGTGAGCCTGACCGTGAACGAGGTCAATGATACGGTGTTTACTGTCAACCTTGTGCCCCATACCTTGCAGCAAACGACGTTGGGGGAAAACCGGGTGGGCGCGCGTGTGAATATCGAAGTGGATTTAATTGCGCGCTATCTGGAGCGTTTGCTGGAGCGGTAAGCGTTTTATGTAGGTTAGGTTACCGCGCAGCGGTTACCTGACGTGCGCAGTGGAAGTGCCGGGTAGCTGCGCAACCCGGCCTACGCCCATAGCAACAGGCAGTCTCTTTTAAAAACGATAGAAGGTTCACCCACACCCATGCGTCCGTTAAACACGATTGAAGAAATTCTTGCCGATCTGCGACTGGGCAAAATGGTCATCATCATGGACGATGAAGACCGTGAAAACGAAGGCGATCTGCTGATGGCCGCAAGCGCGGTGCGCGCCGAGGACATCAACTTCATGGCGCGTTACGGGCGTGGCCTGATTTGTTTGACGCTGACGCGTGCCCGGTGTGAACAATTACGCCTGCCGCTGATGGTCAGCGACACCAACGCCAAGCACGCGACCAATTTCACCGTGTCGATTGAAGCGGCGCGGGGCGTGACCACGGGCATTTCGGCGGCGGACCGTGCCGTGACGGTGCAGGCGGCAGTGGCAGCCGAAGCCAAACCTACCGACATCGTGCAGCCCGGCCATATCTTTCCCATCATGGCGCAGCCCGGCGGGGTGTTGACAAGGGCAGGACACACCGAAGCCGGTTGCGATCTCGCGCGCCTCTCAGGCTTTGAAGCGGCCTCGGTCATCGTCGAGATTTTGAACGAAGACGGCAGCATGGCGCGCCGCCCCGATCTGGAAAAAATGGCCGATGCGCACGGGCTCAAAATCGGCACCATCGCCGATTTGATTCACTACCGCTTGAGCAACGAGAAGACCATCGAACGGGTGTCGGTGTGCGAAGTACGCAACGACCACGGCGATTTTCATCTGCTCGCCTACCAGGACAACCTCGACGGATTGCTGCATTACGCACTGGTGCGCGGCGACATCAAACCGGATCAACCCACGCTGGTGCGCGTGCACATGAGCGATTTTCTCGGCGACGCCCTGCACCTGGAACGGCCTGATTCACCCTGGCCGCTGAGTCATGCCATGCGCCGCATTGCCGATGAAGGCACCGGCGTGATTGTGATTCTGGCCACGCCGCACGATGCGAAAGACGTGGTCAAACGCATGTACAATTACCACCTTGCGGATTCCGGACTTACATTTCCGCCCCATGAGCGCGACGTGCATTACCGCGCCTACGGTATTGGTGCGCAGATCCTCGCCGATCTGTGCGTGCAGAGGATGCGGGTGTTGTCAGCACCGAAACGCTTCCACGGCTTGGCGGGGTTCGGTCTGGAAGTGGTGGAATATGTGGAATGCAATTGAATAACCAGCGGGCAAAAAATCATGAGTGGTGCGAATACCTTTGAAGGCGAATTAAACGCGCGCGGTATGCGTTTCGGCATCGCCGTCAGCCGCTTTAACGCGGCGATTACCGGGCGCCTGCTCGAAGCCGCGCTGGCGACGTTGCGGCATCACGGCGTCGCGGATGCTCATGTCAACGTCGTGCACGTGCCCGGCGCCTTTGAACTACCGCTTGCCGCACAGCGGCTCGCGGTCAGCCCGGCAGGTTACGATGCGTTGATTGCATTGGGTTGTGTGATTCGCGGCGGCACGCCGCATTTTGAATATGTGTGCCGCGCCTGCGCCGATGGTTTGTTGCAGGTCGGATTGAAGTTCGACATTCCGGTATGTTTTGGCGTGTTGACCACCGACACTTCCGCGCAAGCCGAAGAACGCGCCGGAGGGGCGGAAGGCAACAAAGGCACCGACGCGGCACGCAGCGCTATTGAGATGGTGAATGTGTTGCGACATATCGGTGGTAAGTAGGCAGAAAACTTCTACGGATTCCCTGTACGTTAGTTTTTTATGGTTCTTTAACAACGCAAAAGGTTATTTCGCTGATGAGCAATCCACGCAGCATGGCGCGGCGTTTGGCGCTGCAAGCCTTGTATCAATGGCAAGTGTCTGGGCATGCCAGCGCCGAGATCAGTGCGCAATTCGCGGAGGATCAAAACCTTAAGGGCGCGGAGCGCGGCTATTTTGAAGAGCTGCTCGCGCAGGTGCCGGTGCATGCGGATGAGCTTGACGCCTATCTCAAGCCGATGCTGGATCGCCCACTGCATGAAGTCGATCCGGTAGAGCGTGCGATCCTGCGCCTGGGTGCTTATGAATTGGCGCACCGCAAAGATATCCCGTATCGCGTCGTGATCAACGAGTCCATTGAACTGGCAAAAATCTTTGGCGGCGAACAGGGCCACAAATACGTCAACAGTATTCTCGACGGTGTGGCCAAAACGGTACGACCGGAAGAAGTGGCGGCGAAGCGCAAGTAGCGTTTTGGTTAGAGTCGCGCGTCGCAATTGACGGAATTGTAAAATTGTAAAGACCCTTGCGCTGTGACACAACGTGCCCCTTCCCCCTTGCAGGGGGAAGGAATGCTTTGTTTGAGCAGTCATGTCGGCTTCAAAGAATAGCTATCCAACGGTTACTGTCTACCCTCCATGCCACTCTCCGAATTTCAGCTCATCTCCAACTTTTTCACGCGCCAGCCCGTGACGCGCGCCGACATTGCGTTAG
>JANOOV010000006.1:0-5572 GCA_031421535.1 Gammaproteobacteria bacterium | reverse complement strand
AGTTGCAGGCTGCATTCGTGCGGCAACCGCTTGGCGAATTCGTCGTAGCCCTGCGCGACCCACGCGGGCATGCGTTGACCGACGGCAATGAGGTGAATGCGCATTGGTTTACCGTGTATTGCTGTCAGGTAGCGCTACGCGCAACCTGACCTACGACGCAGATACCTCTTTGTACGTAGGTCAGGCTGCGCAGCTGCCTGACGTGCTTGCTAACGAAATTGCGCAACCGGTTTGACCACATCGTCACCCGACCACAAACGTTCCAGGTCGTAGAATTCGCGGATCTCGGGCAGCATCACATGCACCACAACATCGCCCAAATCCACCAGCACCCAGTCGCCGACGCGTTCGCCTTCCATGCCCAAGGGCCGCACACCGGCCGCTCTGGCTTTCTCGCACACGTTGGCCGCGAGCGAACGGGTTTGCCGGTCGGTCTTGCCGCTGGCGATCACCATCACATCGGTGATGCTGGTGCGGTCACGCACATCGAGCACGCGAATATCCACTGCCTTGATGTCTTCCAGGGCGCCTATCACGACTTTTAATAGTTCTTCAGTATTCACATACCACCTGCTGCTTTGTTGTAAATATTTTCTTTGCGAATGTAATCCCAGACCGCGTCGGGAACCAGATAACGCACACTTTTACCCTGTCGCAACAGCATGCGGATGCGCGACGACGACAAATCAAACTGGCTGACTTGCGCGAACAATAATCGCCCACCGACCGGATCGCGCAATCCGGCGGCGTCGGCGGTGGTGTGCTCCTGGATCAGCTCCGCCAATTTGGCACTGCCGATTTGGCCCGTGGGACTCCAGCCGGGACGATACACCACCACCAGATGCGCCAGACCGAGAATCTCCTGCCAACGGTGCCAGGTATCAAAATTAACAAACTGGTCCGCGCCGATGATCAAACACAAAGGCACGTGCGGAAACTCTTCACGCAGCGACTGCAACGTGTAAAACGTGTAACACGGCCCCGCACGCTGAATTTCACGCTCGTCGATAATCAGGCCAGTCTCACCCGCGATGGCCAGGCGCAACATCGCCACGCGCTGCTGCGCCGTGGCCACCGGCGAGGTGCGGTGCGGTGGTTGCCCACATGGAAAAAAACGCAACTCGCTTAAGTCAAGCAGGTCGCGCACTTCCAGCGCCGTGCGCAAATGGGCGAGATGGACGGGATCGAAGGAACCGCCGAGGATACCGATCATGAAAAAAGAAATGTTGAATTTTGGAGTGTGTATTGCGCACGCGACTCATTAAACATTAAATATTCAGCATTCATCATTGCCGTATATGCCCGTCGCCGAACACGACAAACTTCTGCGACGTCAGTCCTTCCAGACCCACCGGACCACGCGCATGAATTTTGTCGGTGCTGATGCCGATTTCAGCGCCCAGCCCATATTCGAAGCCGTCGGCGAAGCGCGTGGATGCGTTGACCATTACCGAGCTGGAGTCGACTTCAGCCAGGAAGCGGCGCGCGCGCGTCAGGTCTTCGGTGACGATGGCGTCGGTGTGTTGCGAGCCGTAGGCGTTGATGTGCTCGATGGCTGCATCCAATCCGCTCACTACGCGAATCGACAAAATCGGCGCAAGATATTCCGTACGCCAGTCGGCTTCGGTGGCGGGCTTGGCATTTTTGATGAGGGCGCGCGTCTTGTCACAGCCGCGCAATTCCACGCCTTTTTCTTGATACAGCACCGCCAGCTTGGGTAACACCTGTGCGGCCACGCTTTCTGCGACCAGCAGCGTTTCCATCGCATTGCACACGCCGTAACGATGCGTCTTGGCGTTGAACGCGATCAGGATTGCTTTGGCTAAATCTGCCTTGTCATCAATGTACACATGACAGACGCCGTCGAGGTGTTTGATCACCGGCACGCGCGCTTCGCGGCTGACCATTTCGATCAAGCCCTTGCCGCCGCGCGGCACGATTACATCGACATAGCTCACGAGCTTGACTAATTCGTTCACCGCCGCGCGCTCGGTGGTCTCAACCACCTGCACCGCGTCGTCGGGCAACTCGGCAGTGCGCAGCCCGGCGCGAATGCACGCCGCAATCGCCTGATTGGAGTGATACGCTTCGGAGCCACCGCGCAAAATGGTCGCATTGCCGGATTTCAAACACAGCGCGGCCGCATCGGCTGTCACGTTAGGACGCGACTCGTAAATAATGCCGATCACCCCCAGCGGCACGCGCATCTTGCCGACCTGAATGCCGGATGGGCGGTAATTCAAATTGGTAATCTCGCCGATGGGATCGGCCAGCGCCGCCACCTGGCGTGCGCCCTCGGCCATCGCGTTGATGCGCGCGTCGTTCAATTCCAGGCGATCCAGCAGCGCCGCATCCAGACCAGATTTTTTACCCGCGTCCATATCCTTGCGATTTTCTGCGAGTAACTGCGCGCGATCTTTTTCCATCACGTTGGCCATCGCCAACAGCGCGGCGTTTTTCTGCGCTGTGCTCGCTCGTGCCAACACCCGCGACGCTGCGCGTGCGCGTTGGCCAAGTTGAGTCATGTATTCGGGGATGTTCATCGCTGCACCTGGGTACGGGAATCAATCGAATGTTTCAAAACTATACACCGGCACGCCGCCCAAACAACGCCGTGCCGCTCATCGCCAGCCCCAATTCTAACAACTCGTCCCACGCATTGCCCGCTTCGCGTCCTTTGATGATGCGGTCGATGCTACCGCAGCGGCGCAACATGTGGCGCCAGCGTAGCGCGCTGTGGCGGTTCAAGGCTTTTTCAAACAACGGTTTACGCTTGTCCCACACGCGATGTTTGGCCAGCAACGCAGGCATAGTCGTGCCGTTCTTTTTGTCCTGCGCCATCGCACACAGGGTGCGTACTTCGCGCGACAGCGCCCACAACAGCAGCACCGGATCTTCGCCTTCGCCGCGCAGTCCGTCGAGCATGCGCGCGACGCGCGCAGCATCGCCCGCCAGCGCCGCATCGGCCAAACCATAAACGTCAAACCGCGCACTGTCGACCACGGCGGCGGTGATATTGTCGACATCCACCACGCCGCTGCCGTACAGCAACACCAGCTTGTCGATCTCTTGTGCGGCCGCCAGCAAATGGCCTTCGACACGCTCAGCCAGCAGCGTCACCGCATCGGGCGTCGGTTGTAGTCCCTTGGCACGCATGCGGCGTTCGATCCACGTGGGCAGTTGCCCGACCTCGATGGGCCACACTTGCACCACGGTACCGGTGTCGTCGATGGCGCGAAACCATTTACTGTTCTGGACGTCCTTGTCAAGCTTCGGCGCCGTGACCAACACCACCGTGTCTTGCGCCGGGCGCGCGGCGTATTCGAGTAACGCGGCATTAGCTTTTTCACCCGGCTTGGCGGAACGCAAGCGCAGCTCGAACAGGCGGCGTTCGGCGAACAGCGACAGGGAATTGGAGTTCATAAAAAACGCATTCCAGTCGAAGCTCGCATCGACATCGAACACCAACCGCTCGCTGTAGCCGTGTGTGCGTGCGGCGGCGCGCAGCGTGTCGCAGGCTTCATTGAGCTGCAACGGTTCGTCACCGCTCACCAGATAAATCGGTGCCAGCGCCTTACTGGTTTGCGCGGCGAGCTGGTCGGGGCGGGCGCGCATTACTTTGCTCTGGATTGCAGACGCACGAGCATCTGCCGCGCGGCATCTTGCACCATCACGTTACGCAGCTGTTCCTGCTCGGCAGTTTTTGCCAACACCTGCGCCTCATCGAAGATCATTTCGCGCGTGATGCGAATTTCCTGTGCCTCGGCAGTCCAGGCGTTGCTCCGCGACTGTGCGGAAAACGACACCGTGTACACCAGCTCGTAGTTTTTTTCCGTGGCCGTGCGGCCAATCGACAGCAGGCGACGATCAAACACTTCGCTTACGATGCGCAGCGTCGCGGTCGCTTCATCCACATTATTGGTTACGCGCGCGCCGTTGCGGGTTAGCGTCTGCCGCAACGGTGTGGCAAGGCTGCTCGACGGTTGCTGGTCTTGCAGATAGGTCACTTCCATGCCGCGCGGTAATTGGACGGCGCCGCGCAGGTGGAAGCCGCAAGCGGTCAGCAGGAATATCGGCAGCAGCCAGGCTGTCGCGAACGGACGCCCTCGAACCGGCCGGTTGTTGGTGTTTGCGCGATTACCCATTCACGCCACCACCACATTCACCAGCTTGCCCGGCACGACGATGATTTTTTTAATCTGCTTGTCGGCGATAAATCGTTGCACGTTGGCATCGGCCAGCGCTTGCGCTTCGATGTCCGGCTGCTTGGCATCCAGTGCAACTTCGATGCGCCCGCGCAGTTTGCCATTGACCTGCACCACCAGTTCGATGCTCGCACGCGTCAGTGCGCTTTCATCCACCTTCGGCCAGTGCGCGTCGATTACCGCGCTGTCATGACCCAGCGCGTGCCAGAGTTCGTGACTGATGTGCGGGACAATCGGCGCCAGCATAATCACCACATTATCGAGCGCTTCCTGCATCAGCGCGCGACCTTGCACCGAACCGTCTTCGAATTTGTACAACGCGTTGATCAACTCCATTACCGAGGCGATGGCGGTGTTAAAGGTGCGGCGGCGCGCGTAGTCGTCGGTGACCTTCGCGAGTGCTTCGTGATGCGTGCGACGTAATATGCGTTGCGTGTCGTTAAGCGCGGCAACATCAAGTGTCTCGGCAATCGCTCCCTGCATTGCTCTACCTCCGGCATCCTTGCCGTCGTCGGCAATCGCTCCCTGCATTGCTCTACCTCCGGCATCCTTGCCGTCGACGACTTGGCCCGCACTCACGTGGGTGTGCACCAGTTTCCACAAGCGTTTCAAAAAGCGCGCGGCGCCTTCCACGCCGGTGTCCGACCACTCCAGCGACTGCTCGGGCGGCGCCGCGAACATCGTGAACAGGCGCGCGGTGTCGGCCCCGTAGTGTTCGATCAAGGCTTGCGGGTCCACGCCGTTGTTTTTGGACTTGGACATTTTCTCCACGCTGCCCAATAACACCGGCGCGCCGTCTGCCTTGAGTCTGGCACCAACGAGACGGCCGCGCTCGTCGCGCGTGACATCCACATCACCAGGGTTGACATATATTTTCTTGCCGTCCTGATCTTCGCGATACAGCGTCGTCGCCACCACCATACCCTGCGTCAACAAATGACTAAACGGCTCGTCACATTTGACCAACCCCACGTCCCTCATCAACTTGTGATAAAACCGCGCATACAGCAGATGCAAAATCGCGTGCTCGATGCCGCCGATGTATTGATCCACCGGCAGCCAATAATCCGCACGCTCGTCCAGCATTGCCTGCGTGTTGTCCGGGCAGGTAAAGCGCGCGAAGTACCACGACGATTCCATAAAAGTGTCGAAGGTATCGGTCTCGCGTTCGGCCGCGCCGCCGCATTTGGGGCAGGTGGTGCGATAAAACTCCGGCATTTTTTTGATCGGCGAACCAACGCCGTCGAAGGCGACATCTTCGGGCAACACCACCGGCAAGTCCTTGTCAGGCACTGGCACCGCACCGCACTTGGTGCAATTGATCATCGGAATCGGTGCGCCCCAGTAACGCTGCCGCGACACGCCCC
>JANOOV010000005.1:0-7580 GCA_031421535.1 Gammaproteobacteria bacterium | reverse complement strand
AAGGACAAGGAAATCAGCCAGATGGACGTCGACCGCGTGGTGGAAACCGCGCGCGCGGTCAACATCCCGACCGACCAGCAAATCCTGCACACGATTCCGCAGGAGTTCATCGTCGATGGTCAGGAAGACGTGCGCGATCCGCTCGGCATGAGCGCGATGCGGCTGGAAGTGAAAGTCCACATCGTTACCGGCGCGGTGTCGGCGGCGCAGAACATTATCAAATGCGTGCGCCGCTGCGGGCTGGAGGTCAGCGATCTGGTGCTGCAACCGCTGGCATCGGCGATGGCTGTACTGACCGAAGACGAAAAAGAACTCGGCGTGTGTCTGGTCGATATCGGCGGCGGCACCACCGACATCGCGGTATTTACCAACGGCGCGATTCGTCATACCGCAGTGATTCCGGTCGCGGGCGATCAGGTCAACAACGACATCGCGGTGGCACTGCGCACGCCGCCCAAGGAAGCCGAAGACATCAAGATACAACACGGTTGCGCGCTGCGTCAGCTGGCCGATGCGCGGGACATGATCGAGGTGCCGGGCATTGGTGATCGGCCGTCGCGAACGCTATCCAGACAAACACTGGCCGAGTTTATCGAGCCGCGCATGGAAGAACTTTATTCGCTGGTGCAGGCCGAACTGCGCCGCAGCGGATTTGAAGAATTAATGTCGTCCGGTGTGGTGATTACCGGCGGCTCCGCGGCGATGCGCGGCATGGTCGAGCTGGGCGAGGAAGTGTTTCACATGCCGGTGCGGCTCGGCTGGCCGCGCTATACCGGCGGGCTGTCCGACGTGATCCACAACCCGCGCTACGCGACTTGCATCGGATTGCTGTTGGCCGGGTTGGAAGAGCGCGGGCGCGATGTGCCAAAGCTTTCGGGTGGCAGCCTGAAAGAGATATTTGAACGAATGAAAAGCTGGTTTAAGGGGAATTTCTAGCAGTGGTTTTTAAGCCTTTGCTGAACGGGTTTTGATGGTTGTACTCACCGAGTAAACACATCAAGGATATTGAGTAGTGGAATCGCATAATTTTTAAGGAGATACAAATGTTTGAATTGATGGATGTAGACACACAGGACGCAATAATCAAAGTGATCGGCGTGGGCGGCTGCGGCGGTAACGCAGTCGATCATATGATCAGCTCCGGCTTGACCGGCGTGGAATTTATCGCGATCAATACCGATGCGCAGGCGCTGAAACGCAACCAGGCCAAAATCCAGCTGCAGTTGGGCAATGGCGTGACCAAAGGCCTGGGTGCGGGCGCGAATCCCGATGTCGGCCGCGAAGCCGCGCTGGAAGACCGCGAGCGCATCGCCGAAATGATCGACGGCGCGGATATGCTATTCATTACCGCAGGCATGGGCGGTGGCACCGGCACCGGCGCGGCACCCGTGGTGGCCGAGGTCGCGAAAGAGTTGGGGATTTTGACCGTCGCGGTCGTCACCAAACCCTTTCTATTCGAGGGCCGACGCGTGCGTGCAGCTAACGCGGGCATCGAGGCGCTGTCGAAGCATGTCGATTCGCTAATAATTATTCCCAACGAAAAGTTGATGCAAGTGCTGGGCGACGACGTGTCTATGCTCGACGCATTTAAAGCCGCCAACAATGTGTTGCACGGCGCGGTCGGCGGCATTGCCGAGGTGATTAACTGCCCGGGTTTGGTTAACGTCGACTTTGCCGACGTGCGCACGGTGATGAGCGAGATGGGCATGGCGATGATGGGGTCGGCGCAGGCGAGTGGCGAAAACCGCGCGCGCATCGCAGCCGAGCAAGCGGTCGCGAGTCCCTTATTAGAAGACGTGAATCTGGCCGGCGCGCGCGGCGTGCTGGTCAATATTACCGCGTCGTCCACCGTGAAAATGCGCGAGATTCACGAAGTGATGAACACGATCAAAAGCTTTACCGCAGAAGAAGCTACCGTGATCGTCGGCCAGGTGCTGGACGACACGATGGAAGATGCGCTGCGCGTGACCATGGTCGCCACCGGTCTGGGTAGCGCAGTGCCGCGCCTGCAACCAAAGCCGATGCAGATTATTCGCACCGGCACCGACGACATGCCGATGATGGGCGCAGGCGAGGACATGCCTAACGTGATGACCAGCCGCCGCGAGCGCACGATCCGCGCGATGGAAGAGTCGGGCATTGAAAAGCTGGACATCCCTGCCTTCTTGCGCAAACAGGCTGATTAAGCCGCATTTATCGGCGCAGCCTGTAAAATCCGGCGTGTTTGCGGCAGGTCTGGAATTATTCGGGCGCTGCCGTGCTCCAAATAAAGCTGCAAAGGAGCGCGCTGCATGGAATTAGCTATGACCGATTTTATTTCGACTAAACCGATCCCGGTAAGGGAGCGGCTGATTTTTGCGCTGGATGTGCCAAGCGCAGAAGACGCCAAAAAGCTGGTAGAAACGCTGGGCGACGAGGTCAGCTTCTATAAGCTTGGGCTCGAACTTTTTATGGCGGGCGGCTATTTCGAGTTGATTGACTGGCTGCGCGCGCGCGGCAAACACGTCTTCGTCGATTTGAAGTTTTTTGACGTGCCGGAAACGGTGGCCTCAGCCGTGCGGCAGCTCACGCACCGCGGCGTGGCCTTTGCGACCATCCACGGTAACGACGCAATCATGCGCGCTGCAGTGCGCGAAAAAGCCGATCTCAAAATCCTCGCGGTGACCGCGCTCACCAGCCTCGACCGCGGCGATTTAGACGACCTGGGGTTTGATTGCGACCCGCAAACGCTGGTGCTGTCGCGCGCACGACGCGCGCTGGAAATCGGCTGCGATGGCGTGATTTCGTCCGGCATGGAAGCGGCAAAACTGCGTAGCGAGCTGGGGGCGCGTTTACTCGTGATTACCCCCGGCATACGTCCGGTGGACAATGACGAACCCGACGACCAGAAGCGCACTGTCGATGTGCGGCAGGCGTTCCTAAACGGCGCGGACTACATCGTGGTGGGGCGTCCGATCCGCAACGCAGCTGACCCGCGCGCGGCCGCGCACGCGATTCAGGCGCAGATTGCCGCGGTATTTACAGCCGCAGGTCTTACGGGAGCCGTCGCAACATGATCAAACAACGCACGCTCAAAAACCCCATCCGCGCCACCGGCGTGGGGCTGCATTCCGGCGTTAAGGTCGAGATGCATTTGCGCCCCGCGCCTATCGATAGTGGCATTGTGTTTCGGCGTATGGATATCGAGGGCGCGATCGATCTGAAAGCCAACCCGTATCTGGTCACCGATACGCGCTTGTGCTCGGTGCTCGAATCGGGCAACGCCAAAGTCGCAACGGTCGAACATCTGATGTCGGCACTGGCCGGGTTGGGCCTCGACAATGTGCTGGTGGACCTCACCGGCCCGGAAGTGCCGATCATGGATGGCTCGTCCGCGCCGTTCGTATTTTTGCTGCAGTCGGCGGGGATAGAAGAGCAGGACGCGCCCAAAAAATACGTGCGCATCACCCAGCCCATCGAAGTGCGCGACGGCGACAAATGGGTGCGCTTCACGCCGCACAATGGCTTTCGCATCGAATTCACCATCGCGTTTGATCACCCGGTTTTTGAAAAAAGCGCGCAGAAGGTCGTCGTGGATTTTGACCACACCGCATACACTAAAGAAGTGTCGCGCGCCCGCACCTTCGGCTTCATGCACGAGGTGGAAGCCCTGCGCAACCACGGTCTCGCACTCGGCGGCTCACTCGACAATGCCATCGTGATGGATGAATTTCGCGTGCTCAACAACGACGGCCTGCGCTACGACGACGAGTTCGCCAAACATAAGGTGCTCGACGCAATCGGCGACCTCTACCTGCTAGGCCACCCCATCATCGGCGCATTCGAAGCCTACAAATCCGGCCACGCGTTAAACAACAAACTGCTGCGCGAACTGCTGGAGCATCAGGAATCGTGGGAATACGTCAGCTTCGAACACAACGAAGACGTGCCAGAAGCCTACCTGCGACTACATCCGCTGACCAACTAGCGACCAATACGATGATCGTAATCCGCCTGATGCTGGTCGCCGTGCTGATCGCAATCGGGGGGCTCGCGCTGGCCTGGCTATTCACGCGCGACGCAAAATACCTAGGATATATCGGCCGGGTACTCAGCTTTGCACTCATTAGTGGTGTGCTGACGGCGTTGGTTTATCTGGTGGAGCGAGTGGTGTTGCGGTGAGTGCAAAGTCATGGGTTGATAGTCTCGTTTGATTACCCTTTGACCGGGTCTTGTAAAGCCTAACGGTAAAATAATTAAGCATTAATAGATGGCGTTTTTTAGGTTATCGGACATGTCAAATAATATTTTTTTATCCCGTCATGTGACGGCTATTTCACGTTAAGTTTCTGGAAAGCCTCATGCCATCTGTTTCTACCGACAATCTTGCAGTACTGATCGATGCTGATAATGCGCAGGCTTCTGTTATTGCTGAACTGCTGGCCGAGGTCGCAAGGTATGGGACTGCAACGGTAAAGCGTGCCTATGGGGATTGGACAACACCCAATCTAGCTGGTTGGAAAGATGTTCTTCATGTTCATGCAATCCAACCGATCCAGCAGTTCAGATACACAACCGGAAAGAATGCAACAGACTCTGCCCTAATTATTGAGGCGATGGACCTTCTTCACGGTGGGAAAGTAGACGGGTTCTGCTTGGTTTCGTCAGATAGCGACTTCACTCGACTGGCCACAAGAATTCGTGAGGCCGGATTGTCCGTCTATGGTTTTGGCGAACAGAAAACACCCAAGCCATTCGTTGCAGCCTGCGATAAATTTATCTTTACTGAGATTCTTCGAAAACCAACTCCCGGAGCATCAACTGGAGCTCCACTGCAAACCCCTCTTAAACCACTTTTGGTCTCTGCCATCACCGCTGCGGCTCAAGACGATGGCTGGGCGTTACTGGCGGTAGTAGGCAGTCTGGTATTGAAAGCCGATCCATCATTTGACGCCCGTAATTTTGGGTTCAAGAAGCTTGGTGAGATGGTGAAAGCGCAGCCATACCTTGAAGTGAAATCAACGCTTTCTGTTGAAAGTTCTCAAATCAACCGCCTCTTCGTGCGCGTAAAAGAAACCTAACATGGCGCTCAACCTCGCTCCCTTCGCTCGCTGGACGGCGCTAAAGCGCCGCCGGTTAGCTTTACGTTAGGCGTCACAGAAAGACCTTCCCATGCCGGGTAGCAACCTCTTCGCTGCTCAGAAGCGCGCCAAATCTGTTGGAGCGAGCGCACCAGTCTTCATCGGAAACTGCGTATTCGTCTCGCACAAGCGAGAAGACTCAGAGATGGCTCGAACAGTGGCCGACGCCCTGATGGATCTGGATATCAATGTGTGGCTGGATCTGGACGAGTTGGGCTTCAGTGAACCGCGGACGGACGAAGAACACCTTCGCCTGACACATACAATCGAGGCCGGACTCAAGGCATCGACGCATCTGCTGGCGCTGATCACACCAAGCACCAAGGGCTCTTGGTGGGTCCCATTTGAAATCGGCAGCTGCCGAGCGCGCGGCAAACCACTCGCGTTCCTACTGCACAAGGAAGTGAAGTATCTCCCTTCATTCATGAAACTTGGCATCAGCCTCGAAAACAAGCACGAGTTCTATGATTGGGCGAAAGAACTGTCTCGTTCACGAGGCGCGTCCCTTGCCAATAAGGCAGTACTGGCCACGCTTCAGATTGACAATCTTGACCGATACGTTGAACTTATCCGCACCCGCCGGTGACGCCTCTCAAGAAACACCCAATAAATGATTGATTTGTAATGATTCTTTTCAGGCTGAATTTTCAGACGCGACGAGTTTCATCCCCATCTTTTGAGCGCGTTCGGACAGTTGCCGCAGCACCCGTTCGCGGTAGCGTTCCTCGTAATAATCCTGACCTTGATCGGTGTATTCCTCGCCCTTGGTGAGCATGGTGTAGATCAGCCGCGCCAGCTTGTGCGCGGCAGCGGTTACCGCCTTGGGCTTGTCCATGCGTGCGCACATTCGACGGAAGTAGGCGCCCAGCGCCGACTGGCTGCTGCGTAGCGCCGCTGCCGCCAGCCGCAAGGCTTGTGCCGCACGGTTGGCGACGCGTTTGGTTTTACCGCTCATCACCTTGCCGCCGGTGATCTTGGTGCCAGGGCACAGTCCCAGCCAGCTTGCGAAGTGCCCAACTGTGGGAAACCGCGTCATGTCCGCGCCGGTCTCGGAAACGACAGCGAGCGCGGTGGTGACGTCGATGCCGTCGATGCGGGTGAGGTCTACTCCGCACATCCTGAACAGCTGGCCGCGCAGGTCGAACTTGGGGGCGTTCCTGGCGCGACCACGCTTCTTGCCTTTGGCCGGTTCGCCGTCGTACGCTTGCAAACTGTGCAGTTGCTGTTCGATCTCATGGTCACACTCGGCCAGTTGCGTGCCGATGAAGTCAAACATAGCCAGCGCCTGCTTCAACGCAAACAGATGTTCGGCACGCCAGTTGCCTTGCAGGCTCTTGGCGATTTCATCCACGCTGGCACGGATGCGCACGTTTTTCATGGAGGCCAGGACCTGTCCGTCTCGCTCGCCATCGACGATGGCGCGCAGGATCTTCTGACCGGTCTCGCCCACGACGTCGGAAATGACATTGGTGAGCTGAATGTTC
This sequence comes from Gammaproteobacteria bacterium, assembly GCA_031421535.1. GTDB lineage: Bacteria > Pseudomonadota > Gammaproteobacteria > SG8-11 > SG8-11 > UBA6921. The sequence goes on along the minus strand of JANOOV010000005.1, from coordinate 976 downwards.
ATCTGGGTGAGCGCCTTTTGCATGTGTTGCACATGCCGGCCCTGGCTACGCAGCAGCATGCCGCGCTGACGCCACAGGGCGCGCAAGGCGCATACGGCGTCGGGCGGACGGAACGCGCCGCCAAGCAGGCCGTAGCTCATGAGCTGTTGCAACCACTGGCAATCGAGCACGTCAGACTTGCGGCCGGAGACGTTTTTGACATGGCGGGCGTTGACCAGCAGTACGGTAAAACCGCGCGACTCCAGCAGTTCGAACAAAGGTATCCAGTAGACGCCGGTGGATTCCATGGCGACGGTGTCGACACCGCAGGCGGTGAGCCAGTCGGCCAGGGCGTTCAGGTCAACGGTGAAGCTGGGAAATTCGCGCACCGGCTCGTCGTCGCGGTCGGGCGGGACGGCGACAAAGTGGCTGGCCGAGCCGATGTCGATGCCGGCGGCGTTGGGGTAGGTGATAGCGAGGGCGGCTCGGGACTTGCCAGGTTTGGGGCTGATTTTTGCGTTGCATCGGGACATGGCTTGCTCCATCATTCAGGTTGGAATGTGGCGCTGCATCGGGTACGTCGTCCTGCTCACTCTCTCAAACGGGATATCGGCTCGGTGGCTGTGAACCACCAGGACAATTCACCAATGTCGATGACGTCACCCGGGACCACGCTAACCCGCGGGCAATAATGCACCATTGCTACATCGGTCTTCCGCAGCACCGCATTCCACTTTGCCACAAAGGGAGTACCACATGTTTCTTCGGCGCGATTTGCGGCAAAGCCGATTACTTCGCTAACCCGGCGCTCAACCTCGCTCCCTTCGGTCGCTGGACGGCGCTAAAGCGCCGCCGGTTAGCTCTACGTTGACGCTGTATAAAAACCCCTTTTCAGCCCAATCATCGGCACAAAAAAACGGCTTGGAATCTCCAGGCCGTTTTGAATTCTCGCTTTGTAGCTTCGCTTGCCGTTTCGACGTGATGCGCTGATCAAGTC
>JANOOV010000004.1:0-2587 GCA_031421535.1 Gammaproteobacteria bacterium | reverse complement strand
CTCGAAATCCCAGACACATCCGATGTCTGGCTTATCAGCCCCGCGATTCACGCGGCCACCTGTCTGAATCAAGCTGGCGGCCGAACAGCGCTGGCGAAAACCGGTCGCAAATGAAAAATTCATCCCTGCCTCGACCAGGCTGGTAGCTACCAGCGTCCAATTTGACTCGCTGCTTAATCGGGATTCGACCTGCTTGATGAGTAGGTCGCGATCGATGGGTGCCAACGCAGTGGACAGATGCATCACGGTCTGTTTGGCTCGATCAGCCATGTACTTGGTCAACACCGCAGCCGACTGAACCGTGTTGACAATCACGAGGCGTGGCCCTGGGGAGGCTTCCACCCATTCGCACAGGTCATCGGCCGATATGGGTTCTCGGCGGGTGCTGAGGCGGATACGCGAGTGCTCCGTTGCCCGCATCATTTCGCGCAGATTTTCGGCCAGTGCTGCTACCTTTGCTTCTGCCTCTCGGGGCGCTTGACCTGCATCCCTGCCCTCGGCAATTGCTCGAAACTCGTCCAGCCGCCAGAATTCCGCGAGCGATCCGGATGCCAGCACCAAGTGTCCGTTCCATTCGTCAATCCACTCACGCAGCCAGTTCCAACATATCGGCCAAAGTTGTGCCGGTAAAGCGGCATGCGCTTCGTCCAGGAACACCGCCGACCCTGGTAGTTCGTGCAACTTGCGCAATTTTCCAGTGTGGTTTGCGGCCAGCGTTTCAAAGAATTGCACCGCTGTCGTTACGATGATCGGAGCACGCCACAGGGTCGTCAGCCCGCGCAGGGCCATGTCCTTGAAGCTGGCTTGGTGATGGTGTTCGACCACCACCATTTCGGGATCCTCGCCCGGCAAGCACAATGCTTGTCGATAGGTGTTGACCGACTGTCGAATGATGTTTGTGTAGGGAAGGACGACAAAAATATGGCGCAAACGTCGATCAGCGGCGGCCTTGAGCAGGTGGGCCATCACGGCCGTGGTTTTGCCCGAGCCAACCACGGCATCGCAGCTGCGCAGTCGCTCAGTGGTGTCGGCGTTCAGGCAGGTAATGAACAACTCGTCGCGGAGTTGCTGCCGCAACCGTGCTGGTTCATTGCCCGCGTCCGTTGGCTTGGGTAGCCCGTTGACATAGAGCGTCAGGGCCGTGAGGCGCTCAGTCCAGCGGCCCTCCAGCGCTTCGCTTTCGGCGTGCCGTCGATAGTGGCGTGCCGTATCGGTATGGTCCGCATCGACAAGCGCGGAAAGAAGCAAACGTCGAGCAAAGCCAGTGCATCGGCTTTGCCCGCTTTCGATGTCTGGCCGACGCCGCCCGAGCAATGCTTCGTGATTGTCTCGGTACTGTTGCAAGCGGGAACAAGTGGCCTGTTGCGTCAGAGCGTCGTCAATCCGAAACGGTATTGCACTCAACCGTTGCGGTGGATTCGACGCTCGCGCGCGTACAGAGCGCGACTTTGGGGGCTCGAACTTGTAGCAAACCAATCCTTGGTGATGCGAGCTGACAAGGCCGGCGGCCTCCATCGCGCCATAGAGCGCCAAGAGCGCAACGCCAGCGTCCTCATGCCGCACATGCATCGGTGAATAGCGGTTGGTCCGCAGCGTTTCCTGAAAGCCATCATCGAGCTTGCCGAAGTCGTGAAAGCTCGCACCGTCGCCAAGAATCGCCAACAGCTCACGCCTGTCTGGGCGACCCAGCTGCGGCGGTGGTGCGTAGTGCCGCAGCATGCTCCGCGCGCGGTGTACCGCGCCAAGGGTCACATGCCTTATGTGTTCTTCATACGGCTGTGCGGGGCAGCCGTATCGGGCACTGTGCGCCAGCGGTTCAAGCACTGTGGCTGCCGAATACTTCGTCAACGAATGCAGGGTCGGTCAGGTCACCGAAGTGCTTGAACTTCCCGGCGAACTTTTTCTCTTGTCGCAGAGTTGCCAGTCGTGCTGCACCGTCATAGCCGTACTCCTCCCAAGACGTAGATGGTTCTTCGGGGCTCGCCTTCGTGGGCGTCAGGGCGTCGATGATGGCGAAGTCGGAACAGGAGCCCAGCGGACTCTCATGCTGAAAGTACCAAGCATGGCGCACTTCAACCAGAGGACGTATGCGAGACGCGTTGTGCGCATAGGCATAGGGGATCAGCCGGCATAGCAGTTCAATGTCCCGCAGCGTGCAGCCGCTCTTTTCAGCGGACGTCGGGTTGATCAGAAATGGCATGGCATAGACGCCGTGTTCGACGACGCGAAAGCCCAATGGCGCCATGCCGCGGTCAGCGTCCTTGCTGGCATCAACATTGACTTTCACCGTGTTCGTGTCGCGCTGGATGCGAACCTTGGCGGCCGAAACTGCGATCGAGAACTGTGCGACGCCGGTGCGGATGAAGTTGTCGCCTTCTTCGAGGCTCGTACTCCCGAACACGCGCACGTCCCAGTGCCCGCCGGACAAACTCTTCTTCTTGTCGCCCTTGGTCGCCTTCTCTCGGTCGCGCGTCTCCTGATCAACATGGATCCCAAACTCGTCAGCCGGGAGCGAGAGCTTGGTCGCCAAGTGTTCCCACACAGGTCCGTTCTTTTTCAGAACCAGTTCCCTGAGCTTGCGCTTGTA
>JANOOV010000003.1:0-11123 GCA_031421535.1 Gammaproteobacteria bacterium | reverse complement strand
TGCTGCTGGCCATCAGCCACGAACTGCGCTCGCCGCTGACGCGTGCCAAAGTCGCGGTGGAATTGCTCGACGACGCACAGCAGCGCAGCGGAATCAACCGCGACCTGAATGAAATGGAAAAATTAATCGAGGAGTTACTGGAGACCGAACGCTTGACCGCACGCCACGGCGTGCTCAACAAAAAACGCGTGTCGCTGAATCAACTCGCGCGCGCTGTCGTAAACGAATCGTTTGCGGAGCGGATGATAAAGTTAGTAGTTCCAGAACATGACATCTCTGCCGAGATCGACGAGGTGCGTGTGCGTTTGTTGTTAAAAAATCTTTTGGACAATGCCTTGCGCCACAGCCCCGCCGATGCACCCGTGCCGGAATTGCATTTGGAGCAAAGCGACCGCACCGCCGTGCTCACCGTAAAAGATCACGGCACCGGCATCGAACGACACCATCTGCCGCACTTAAGTGAACCGTTCTACCGCGCCGATGCCGCGCGCCTGCGCGCAACCGGCGGCTACGGCCTGGGCCTGTATTTATGCCGCGTGATCGCAGAAGCGCATGGCGGCACGTTGCAGATTGATAGCGAGCCCGGCGGTGGCACGCGGGTCCGTGTAAGCCTCCCCACATCGCCAGCCGCAGCACATGTTCCAAGATGATATTACTTGGCGCCCGACGCTGCGAAGCTCATGTCCGTTCCTCATCTAACTCCCGTATCCGCGCCACCAGTGCGACGACTTCGCGGCCAAAGACAGTGAGTTCATATTCCGTGCGGGGCGGCGATTCCGCATGACGGTGCTGCTCCAGCAAACCGTACTTTGTGAGCTTCCGTAAACGTTCGCTGAGGACTTTGGTTGAAATACCCGCTATGTATTTTTCTATTGCGCCAGGGCGAGTTACTCCGTCGCCCGTGGCTAACAATACGCTGACCGACCATTTACATCCGATCACGTCTTCCAGGCAGCGATAGGCGGTCTCTCGACGTTTTTCATGCGCAGATTGTTTTATCTTGGTTTTCATCGATAACCACCAAAAGGTAAGTATCCCACCGAATTGTGCCTGCTATCCGGGGCGGGTTGTAGCACAAGATTATAACCACGTCACCCAACCACAACTCATTCCCTATCTTGATCAAGAGGAACCATGCGATGAAACTTTTCAAACCAACACTGCGATTCACGCTACTGGCTAGCACCCTGGCGCTGAACAGCGTCACCCATGCCCATGGCGTAGATGCAAAACAAGGTAATGCCAAACCAGCGTTTGATATTGTCAAAACCGAGATTAAAATAGACCGCGCGAAAAACTGGCTGATCTTTTCGATGCAAGTGAGCGGTAAGGCAGGCGCGATGAAGCCGGCTAAATCCGGAAAATTTGCAGGCAGCCGGGTATTTTCCTACGTCTGGCCCACCAAGATCGATGCTGCGGAAGTGGGTTTCGATCCAGGCGCCGGAATACTCGCGTTGGCAGTCACATCGCACCCCGACTTCGACGACGTGCCCGTATTCAACATTAAAGGCGCGGAGTGGCATAGCCACTGGGTGGTACTGGTACCGGACGAGGCCTGCGGCAAAGGCGCGCTGAAAGTGAAAGATATCCCCGCAGGGACCCAGCCCAAACTGCCCAAAACCTGGCCGGGTGTGCCTATTCTCATCGACAGTCCCGGCTATCCGCCGTCCTTCAGTGGTGACACCGTTAGCATCCATGTTCCCTTTAACGATGTCAGCGTGCTTGCAGGTGTCGCGTTCGACGGTGTGACCGCAGGGCTGCAAGTAAACGCCAGCGCGCACCAGCCCCTGCTGTGCGTTGTCGAAGTGTTCGATGTGGCGTCGGGCGATTTAACTCTGCCGGGCAAAGTCGAATAAGTGAGGAGCACCTGGGACGTTTACAAGATCCCAGGTGCTGCGGCCCGGATTAACGCCCCCGCCCCGTCTGCGTTGCTTTTGCGTTTTGTTCCAGCGCCTGACGCGCCAGATATTCTTCGTAGGTGCCGCTGTAGTTGACTACGCCTTGCGCGCTCAGCTCGACAATGCGGGTAGCCAGCGACGACACGAACTCACGGTCATGGCTGACGAAGATCAGCGTGCCGGGATAATTTTCCAGCGCGGTGTTGAGCGACTCGATGGATTCCATATCCAGGTGATTGGTCGGTTCGTCCAGGATCAAGACATTTTTCTTCAGGAGCATTTGTTTGCCGAACAGCATGCGGCCCTGCTCGCCGCCGGAGATTATTTTCACGGATTTTTTGCTGTCGTCGGTTGAAAACAACAGGCGCCCGAGCACGGCGCGAATCGCTTGCTCGTCGTCGCGTGGTTGTTTCCACTGGCTCATCCAGTCGAACAGATTCATGTCCTTCGCAAAGTCGGACGCGTGATCTTGCGCCATGTAGCCGACGTCGGCATTCTCGGCCCATTTCACCGTGCCGCTGTCGGGCTTCAATTCACCCACCAATGTGCGCAGCAAGGTGGTTTTACCGATGCCGTTGGGGCCGATCACGGCGACGCGTTCACCGGCCTCGACGGCTAAATCCAGCCCACGAAACAACGGGCCGGTGTCGAAACCCTTGCTCACGCTCTTCAGCTCCACCGCCAGGCGATAGAGTTTTTTGTCCTGATCGAAACGGATGAACGGATTCATGCGGCTCGACGGCTTGATTTCCGCCAACTCGATTTTTTCAATTTGTTTCGCGCGTGAGGTCGCCTGCTTGGCCTTGGAGGCATTCGCAGAGAAACGGCTGACGAAGGTTTGTAGATCGGCAATCTGGGTTTTCTTTTTTTCGTTGTCCGCCAGCAACTGATTGCGAACCAGCGACGAGGCTGTCATGTATTCATCGTAATTACCGGGATAAACGCGCAGCTCGCGGAAATCCATGTCGGCCATGTGCGTGCACACGCTGTTCAAAAAATGCCGGTCATGCGAAATGATAACCATGGTGCTCTTGCGCTCGTTGATGACGCCTTCGAGCCAGCGAATGGTATTAATGTCAAGGTTGTTGGTCGGCTCGTCGAGCAGCAGGATTTCCGGATCGGCGAACAGTGCCTGCGCCAGTAACACGCGTAATTTCCAGCCGGGCGCGACTTGACTCATCGGGCCGGCGTGCAACTCCAGCGGAATATCCAGACCCGACAGCAGCTCAGCCGCGCGGGCTTCGGCGGTGTAACCATCGAGCTCGCCGAATTGAACTTCAAGCTCTGCCACTTTCATGCCGTCGGCCTCGCTCATTTCGGGCAGTGCGTAAATGCGGTCGCGCTCCTGCTTCACGTCCCACAGTTTGGTGTGGCCGAAAATCACCGTGTCGATCACCGAAAAATTTTCAAACGCAAATTGATCCTGGCGCAATTTGCCCAACCGCTCATGCGCGTCGATCGACACGTTGCCGTTGCTGGGCACCAGATCGCCGCCGAGGATTTTCATGAACGTCGATTTGCCGCAGCCATTGGCGCCGATCAACCCATAACGGTTGCCGTTGCCGAACTTGACGGAAATATTTTCGAATAAGGGCTTGGGCCCGAATTGCATGGTGATGTTGGCTGTAGAGATCACGACACGGTTCCACACTGGTAAAGGGTCAAGTACAAACACGGGATATAAGACGTTGCCGACTTGACCCGAGGCTCGATAAACAGGCGAGGTGCTTAGCAAAACGGCGCGCATTGTCTCACAACTTGTGCGCCGTGTGTGCTAGTCAAATATCAGCTGCAGTGCGGTCGGTTTGTGCGTAATTCACCAGTTCACGCAACACCGTCGTGGCATAGGCGCCGGACGGCAACATAAATTCCAGACGCAACGTGCGATCAGGGCCGAATTGCCAACTCAGTTGCCCGACACGCAGGCGCAACGCACGTCGTTCCTGATCCAGCCCTGCCTGCTCAAGCCCGCTGCGAAATAGCGCATCGTCACGCAGCACGTCGTTTTCCAACGTGCGTGCAGCGGCGCGTACCGGTGGCTCTCCCCGCCCCCACAGCGGTCCGGTCGGATGCACGTCGCCGGATTGCAGCCGCTGTATGAGCGTTGCGTCGATGACATCGGCCACGAAGAAACTGTGCGTGCCCTCGAGCATGAGTGCGTCGCCGGGCAGCGCGCTGTTCCATAACCGGTCTGCGACACGTCTTGACAATACCGCGTTGAATAACAACGAACGCGCGGCGGAAAAATACAAGCCGCGCCTGTGGCGATCACCCACCTGAATTTCTCCGGCGAACAGAGCACGCGCCTGCTCGATGTTGTTCGCGGCGATACCGAAGCGCTGCTCGCCGAAGTAGTTCGGCACACCGTCATTACGGATCGCAGACAGACGCGCTTCAAGTTCGCTTACGTCGCCGCTCACATCGCGCAGCGTAATCACAAAACGATTGCCGTGGTGTGCGCCGCGCTGCAACTTGCGCCGGTTGCGGGTCGCGCGCAGCACGCACATCTCGGCGGATTCGAGTTGCGCCCAATCGGGCTCGCTCTTGCCGCTGAGATTCACGCTGAACCATTGCGAGGTCACCGCGTTACGATCTTTCAATCCACCATAGCCGACATCGACCGGTTTCACGCCCGCAAATTTGGCGAGTCGTCGCGCCAGCCATTCGGTGTTGGTGTTGCGTTTCTGGATCAACAACAGCGCGTGGTCGCCCACGCCGTCGGGTTCAAAACCGAGGACTTCGTGCACTGCAAAATCGTCGGGCGTGGCGCGCAACATGCCGGTGGCAAGCGGTGCGCCGAGAACATAGGAATAATTCATTACCGCTCTTTGTGCTTGGTCGTGATATTTTTTGACTGCTTCCGTTCAGTAAACTGCGGAGACCATCATATCAGCCTAGGTTCTGGCGAGATGCTCGGAGCGGTAAAGATTTTCCAGCAACTCCGCTTCGCCACGCGTCACACCGCAGCGTTCCACCAAGGTGGGAATATCGGCGCCGGAGTCGATCATTTGCAGGGCCTGACGATACGATTGTTGCAACGGCTCGGACAAATCACGTTGTTCTATGCGTTCGGTTTGACGCCGGACTTTTTCTTCCAGCTCTTCGACTCGCTGCCCCACACCCAAGGCGGCCGAAACCACGGCGGACAGATCCTCGCGCGCCGCGCACAGTGCTTTCCCGGTGTGTTCTTTCAAGTAGCGCTGATGCCGCAACAAGGCAAGCGCTCCGGCCAGCAACGCAACGTTGATCGCGGCGCTGGTCAAACTCATCACGGCCAAAGTTTCAACACTCATCGCTATGTCTCGCACTCAGGTTAAAATCAAACTGCATTGGGCAACCCACCTAACTCCTCGTCGGAGAGGAATTTGTTCAACTCGACAACAATCAACAATTCGTTATCACGGCTCGCCACACCTTGAATGTATTTTGAGCTTTCCTCGGTGCCGACATTGGGCGTGGCTTCAATCTCGGACTTACGTAAATCCACGACGTCGGCGACACTGTCCACCAGCATGCCGACCACGTTACCGTTCACCTCGATAATCACAATACGACTCGAATCGTCGATCGGTCTGGGCATCAATCCAAAACGCTTGCGGGTATCAACCACCGTCACCACATTGCCGCGCAGGTTGATGATACCCAGCACATAGCCGGGCGCTCCGGGGACCGGAGTAATTTCTGAAACGCGCAAGACTTCCTGCACCAGCATGACGTCGATGCAGTATTTTTCCTTGTCCAGACGGAACGTCACCCAGCGCAGGGTGGTATCTTCTTCCTGTTGCTGCCGTACGGCGATATTCATTGCACTGCTTCCCTCAATCAAATTTTCAGCTAACTCTGTTGTCGTCGAAAAAACCGGTTTCTATAGTGTGTTAGCGGCGTTTTATTCGTAAATTTCATCCGCATCCAGCAACGCGCAGCGCTGTTGCAGCAAGGTGCCCGCAAGCCAGCGCCGTTTGGTCAAATGGGTGCGCCAACATACTGCATCCTGCGCAACCTCCATGCCCGGTTCGACGGAATCGCAGGCCAGCGCGTAACTGCCGTGATCCACGATCACCAGCCACCGATACGCGGGTGTCGCGTTACTGTCGGGCAGGATAACGCGCACGCTATCAAGCACCGGCACCTGTTGATTTTCATAGGCGAGACTGCCAAGCACCAACGGCGGCACCGCCGTACCGCCGCATTCGGAAAACTCGACAAGTTCCGTCACCCGCGCCTGCGGTAGCGCCAGCTTTAAACCCGCCACGGTAAATACAAAACATTTAAAATGTGCACCGGGAAGGGCTACAGCCGGTATTGATCGTTGTTCCGCCGCCGCTTCCGGCAACGCTGACATTTGCTGCGGCAAAGACAGCAAGGCATTCAGATAGGTGTTCAGCGCCTGACTTTGATCTTCACAAATTACCCGGTCTTGCAGGCTCATGATGATATGGACCGTTCGTTGTAGGGCGCATTTAACGGAATGACATTTTGCACCGCAGCATTTTCCCGCGTTGCACGCAGCTCAACCGGTACCAGTTGATCGACCAGGACCGAATACGCCAACACCCCGCGCTCGCTCATGCTGCGCATTGGCAACGGTACCCCTTGGCGACTGGCGTCGCGGAAGCGGGTGTCGACAGGAATCACCGTGCTCGCCAGACGCAACGGATACTTGGCGCGCATCTGATCCAGACTCTCTTGCGACTCGCGGGTGCGGCGGTCAAACATCGTGGGCAAAATGGTGTAGGGCAAATCACGGCGCGTGGAACGTTGAATCATGCTCAGTGTGTGCAACATGCGCTCCAGACCTTTCATGGCGAGAAATTCCGTCTGCACCGGGATAATCAGGTGATCGCAGGCCGCCAATGCGTTCACCAGCAAAATGCCCAAGGTGGGCGGGCAGTCGATGACGACGAAATCGAATTTGTCTTTGAGCCGTTGCAAGGCGGCGCTGATCACCAGACCTTGGCCATGCTGCGCCCCCAACTGCCGGTCGAGTGTCGCCATCGCGGTGGAAGCCGACAACATGAACAGCCGGTTGAAACGGGTTTCTGTCACGACCTGCTCCGGGTGGAGCGTCCGGTCGTTAAATAATCGATAGGCGCTGTCCGCGACACGGTCCGGGTCGAGGCCAAAATACGCAGTGAGCGACCCGTGTGCGTCCAGATCCACCATCAAGGTGCGATGACCGCGCGCGGCCATGATCCCCGCCAGGGTGACCGCCGTCGTGGTTTTGCCTACGCCGCCCTTCTGATTCGCAATCGCCCAAGTTTTCACGTGACTACCCCGGCGTCAATTTCTGTGTGCGCCGAAAAACCAGCGCTCGCCCGGTACTGTGCAAAAGCAGGGCCAGTTGCCGGGAACAGCGCGACCGCCGTATGCACTTGACACCCTCACCCCCCAGCCTCCACGCTTCCTCTCGTTGTTCAGGCAAGGGGGAATATGCGCTGGCGGCGGGCAGACCACGACGACGCTATTCTGTGACCCAGCATTTATCGAGGAGCCCTACCATCATCCAGATGCAAACACTTGAACTCAAAATTCCACCACCCGCAGTTGCGCTGATCATCGCAGGCAGCATGTGGGGAATCTCGTTGATTGCCCCGCCGCTTGAAGTAGCTGCGTTCATGCGTGTCGCCGCCGCAGCAACCATCGCCCTGGCGGGAATGGGCATCAGCCTCGCAGGGATCGTCGCGTTCCGGCGCGCGCACACCACGGTTAACCCGATGAAGCCGGAAACCACGTCGTCGTTAGTGTGCTCCGGCATTTACACCGCGACGCGCAATCCCATGTACGTGGGCGTGCTGTTCGTGCTCATCGCTTGGGCGGTATTTCTGTCGTCCGCGTGGACGTTATTTGGGCCGGTGGCTTTTGTGCTTTACATCAACCGGTTCCAGATTGCGCCTGAAGAACGAGTGCTGTTGGCGATGTTTGGTGCTGATTACTCTGCTTATAAATCAAGGGTAAGGCGGTGGTTGTGAGGAACTTCCTTTTGCCAAGTGTATAAAAATTACATCAACAACTTGGCCATTCAAAAATCAGGCTCTCTCAGCATGGACCCAGTACAGCTGCAATTCGAACAAGGAGTAGGTGACCGATTCGCCGAATCCATCAAAGACTTAAGTAGTTTCTGCTGTTTTTCCGCCGTTTCCCTGCCAACCCTCAGGTTGCCGCACAGCGGCACCCTGACAATTTACAGATTGATGCGAGATGCAATCATTAACCGGGAATGCCGGGTAGCTGCGCAACCCGGCCTGCTTCCTGCTTCCAGGCTCAACGCTCAAACGTGTACAACAAGTCCGCCGCACTTTCCGCGTCGCTCTGTTCGGATTGCAGCAGCCATTTGTTGCTGATGCGGTAGCGCACGCGCAGCACGTTGGTGGTGTTGGTCAGCAGACCGACGCTGTAGTTAATGTACAGACGCGGCCCCAGGTAGCGGCCGATCACCAGCGACGCCTGATCCGGCGTTGATCCGGCTTCGAGGCGAATTTCTTCGATACCAAATTTCTTGCCGATTTTTCGCACGGTTTCGTCGCGGCCGGTCAGGCGCAGTGACGATGCGGCCAGGAACAGCGCCTTGCCCTGCTCCGAGGTGGCGTCGCCCAGCGGCACACCGAACAACAACAGTGATAACACTTCGGCCTGATCGCGCTGCGGCTCGGAAAACAGGGTTAATTCCAGATTGCGCAAGGTGCCGCGCACCAGCACACCGGCGACGACTGCACCCGGCTCGTGTAATTCCGCAGCGTCGGGTTTGCTCGGCTGACGGATTGCACCCGCGCCACGAATCGCACGCGCATCAATGCCGGGGTTGTTGATCGGGCCGCCTGCAAACACCAGGCGCCCGCGTGTCACGCTCAGGTCGATCTTGTAAGCGTTGAACGTCGCATCAATGATTTGCAATTCGCCGTACCCGGTCGTGTGTTTTTTCGGCTCATCCAGTGCAACCACTTCGCCGCGCACCAGCCCTTTTAATCCGAAGCCGTTGAAGCTGACCTTGTCGCCGAACGAAAAGCGCACCGTCGTGTAGATTTGCCACTTGTCGTCGGCACGCGGTTTTTCTTCTTTACCGACCAGCACCACGTCCGACGACGGCGCCTTGGTCGTGGAAATGTCGCGCGCGATGTAGCGCGCTTGCGGAATTTGCAGCAGGCCGTTGAAGTCGATGCGCTGGTGCGCTTTATAAATTTGCAGTTCCGGCGACGCCAGTACCCAGGCTTCCGGCAAATTCACCGCCTCGAAATCCTTGCCTTTGATCTCGACCGTCAACGGCCAACCGGCGGCGCGATCCAGCGTCACCTTCCCCTGGACTTCAATCTGGCCCGGGCCCGAGCGCGCCGCCGCGTGAAACTCGATATGTTCATCGCTGCGGCTGCGCGCTTCGATGTTGATATCTTTCAGGTGTATGCCCTGCTGCGGCAACGCTGCCGCACCATCGCGCAACGACACCACACCTTCGTAACGGGGTTGGGCCACGGTGCCCAGCAGGCGCGCATCGGCGTGCAGCACGCCGCGTACTTGCTCAAGCGTCGGCAGGAAGCGCGCTAAAAATTCCAGTTCTTTGGCATCGGCTTGCACACGTCCGGCGATGGCTTGCTGCGTCGATGAATTTCCCGGCTGCCAATTCGGCAGTTGCAGATTTACCGCTGCCGTGCCCAGTTGGGCGAAGTCCAGCTGGGCGTCAACACGCGCCCCCTGCCCGTCCACCACCAGCTGCACGCCCGCGCCACGGTGCTCAAAATCATGCGCTTCGTCGGTTACCGTAGTCAGGGTTAACTGGCCCGCCGTGAGTTTCAATTGCAACATGCCGCTCACCACCGGAGGTTGCTTCTCGCGTGGCTGCGCGTGCACCCGCAGCTCCCCGTTAAGCATGCCGGTCGCTGCGACACCGTCGGGAAACAATGGGCGCAACACCGTCAACGGCAGATCGGCCAGACTCAGGTGTGCGTCAATACCTGCTCCCGCAGACCCCTTCGCGTCTGCGCAGACACGCCCCGCCGCTCCGCTCCAACACAACTCCGCCACACGCATCGCGCCGCTGCCGACCTGCACTGCCGCCGCGCGATCCAGCTTCCACTCGCCATAGCGCGTCTGCCGGAAATCCGCACGCTCGACCTGGCCGTTCCACAGGTGATCGCGCCACTGCCCGCCGACCACAACATCGACGCCACCGTCAGGTGCGCGCACCGTGGCGGTGATGCGATGGGTATGCAGCGAACCGTCAACATCGAGCACCACGCTGTCGATGGGCGCAGCCGCCAGCACCAGTTGCTGTGCTTTTAGTGCAAGGCGTGTCGGGTTTCGCTCATTCAAGTCAAGCGTGCCGTGACTCTCGATCTGCGCCACTTGCGTGGTGTCATACCGCAACTGTTCGCCCTGCAGGCGGTAACTGACTTGCGGTGCGTCACGTGGCCCGCGCACTTGCCCGCGTGCGTTCAACACACCTTGTAATTGCGGCAGCAAGGCGGCGAGCTTGGGCGCGGTGATCTCCCAATCCAGCTGCCAGTTGTTTGCGAGTGTCCCGCGCACCCGCACGACGTTGCTATCTGACTGCAACTCCGCGCCACGCAATTCGTATTCAGCGTCGTTGAGTGCGAGACGGGCTTGCGCGCGCAACGGATAACCGCGCAGCCGGCCCATTAATTTGGTTAAATCCGCGTTCGCACGCAGGTGCCCGCCCTTGACTTCTCCGTCACTGCTCAGCTCAAACGCAAGCTGTCCGGGCCATGCGCTCCAGCGCACCCCGGGATCGAGTTGTGCGGCGGACAGGCGCGCCTGCCAACGCACACCGGCATCCCATTGCACTGCCGCAGCGCCGCGTATTTCTCCGCCCAATGCGGTGGCGACAATCGAGTCGATGTCCAGCTTTTGCGTATCGCCGTGGCCCTGCACCGACCAATCACTGTTCGGCAAGCGGTCACTGCGCAACGGCGCATTCATTGCAAACGTGTATTTTTCCGGGGTGCCGGTAAAAGAAAAATCACCCGCCGGGCTGAGCAGTATCGGCACGGCACGCAGCGGCCAGCGCAGCGCTTGCCATTGCCCGGCCACATTAAAATTGGCGACACCGTGCGGCGCCTGTGCGTCCAGCTCAACGCCGCCGTTTAATCGCAGGCGCGTATCGCTTCCAGGTAACTGTGCTTCCAGGCTGTCGATGGCCACGTGCGAGCCCGTCACCCGACCTCGCCAATTCAATTCAAACTCCCCGGTCGATGCATGAGTCGAGCGCATCTTGCC
>JANOOV010000002.1:0-5542 GCA_031421535.1 Gammaproteobacteria bacterium | reverse complement strand
CGCTGTTCGGCAAAATTCACCGCCAGCGCCACGGCTTCGTGGGCGTCGCGGAACGGCAATCCCTTTTTCACCAGATAGTCGGCCAGATCGGTGGCCGTGGCATAGCCCTGCAAGGCCGCGCTGCGCATGGCTTCCGGCTTGACCATGATGCCGCCTATCAGGTCGGCGTAGATGCGCAGGGTTTGGGTCAGCGTATCCACTGTGTCGAACAGCGGCTCCTTGTCTTCCTGATTATCCTTGTTGTAAGCCAGCGGTTGGCCCTTCATCAGCGTCAGCAACGCCACCAGGTTGCCGGTCACACGGCCAGTCTTGCCGCGCACCAGTTCCGGCACGTCGGGATTTTTTTTCTGCGGCATGATGGATGAGCCGGTGCAGAAGCGGTCGCCCAAGTCCACAAAATTGAATTGCGTGGACGACCACAGCACCAGCTCTTCGGAGAAGCGCGACAGGTGCATCATGATCAGGGAGCAGGCCGCGACAAATTCAATCGCGAAGTCACGGTCGCTGACGGCATCCAGCGAATTCTCCGCCACGGAATCGAAGCCCAACAGTTGCGCCGTGTAGGCGCGATCAATCGGATAGGTCGTGCCCGCCAGCGCGGCGGCGCCCAGCGGCAGCACGTTGACGCGCGTGCGGCAATCGCGCAGGCGTTCGCTGTCGCGGCGCAAATTCTCGAACCACGCCAGCATATGGTGCCCGAACGTGACAGGCTGTGCGGTTTGCAAATGCGTGAAGCCGGGCAGGATGGTGTCGGCCTCGCGCTGCGCCACGTCGATCAGCGCGGTTTGCAGGCGCGTGAGCTGCGCGAGCAGCACGTCGATCTGCGCACGCAGATACAAACGCACATCGGTCGCGACCTGATCGTTGCGCGAACGACCGGTGTGCAGCTTCTTGCCCGCCTCGCCGATGGACGCGGTGAGTCGCGCTTCGATGTTCATGTGCACATCTTCGTAACTTACCGACCAGATGAATTCGCCGCGTTCGATTTCAGCGCGGATGACTTCCAGTCCTTGCACGATGACGTCGCACTCGTTTTGTGTGAGCACACCGACTTTGGTCAACATGCGCGCGTGTGCGACCGAGCCCATGATGTCGTATGCGTAGAGGCGTCTGTCAAAATTTACCGAGGCAGTGAATTCTTCCACGAACTTGTCGGTGGGCTGATCGAAGCGCCCGCCCCACAGTTTGGTGTCGTTTTTTTCTTGGCTCATGAAGTTGTCCGTTGGCGGCGCGGTCAGGCCGCTGCGCAGCCTGACCGACAAGGATCAAAGCGCAAGTATACCCGAGCACCATCGGGCCCTGCGACCCACGCCGACAACCAGACTCTTGATATCCGCCCGCCTTCCGATACATCAGGTGATAAACCCGCTTTCGGAGCATCACTTTGAACCAGCCCGTGCGCACGCCGCGCGATGCGTTTTTTCTACCCAATTTCTGCGACGTGCGCATGGTGTTTGCCGTGGTCGTCATCGGCGAACTGCTCGCATTTGTGCTGGCCTTGGCGCCGTTTACGCCGGGCGGCGAACGCTGGAGTCAGCTCAGTGTGATCTCGTTGTTTGTGCAATGGGTGGGCTTAACCAGCGCGGCGGTACTGTGCTACAGCCGTGTACATCTGGGGCGTTTGCGCGAAAACACCGCCGCCACGCTGAGCTATGCGCTGCTGCTGCTGGTGACGCTGGTGCTGAGTGAAATGGCCTACCGTATTGCACTACTGACCGGATACGGCTGGGATGTTGGGCCCGATTGGCACGCGGAATTGCTGCTGCGCAATCTGTGCATCAGCGCGATCATCAGTGCTGTCACGCTGCGCTACTTCTATGTGCAGCATCAGTGGGAGCAACAGGTCAAAGCGGAATCACTCGCGCGCATTGCCGCGTTGCAGGCACGCATTCGCCCGCATTTTTTATTCAACAGCATGAACACCATCGCCAGCCTCACGCGCAGTGATCCGGTCCTAGCCGAAGAAGCGGTGCTTGATCTGGCCGATTTATTTCGCCACAGCCTGGCCGACGCCGGGCAACAAGCGACGCTGGCGGAAGAGTTCGAGCTGTCGCGCCGTTACCTGCGTATCGAGCAATTGCGTCTGGGTGAACGCCTGCGCGTGGCCTGGGATATTGCAGCGCTGCCCGGTGATGCGTTGCTGCCGCCGCTGAGCGTGCAACCCTTGCTGGAAAATGCGGTTTATCACGGCATTGAGCCACGCGCCGACGGCGGCACCATCCACGTGCACGGACAGCGTGACGGCGACAACCTGATACTGCGCATCGACAACCCGGTACCTGAGCCCAGCATTGGTGCGCGCAATGGCAACCACATCGCATTGGATAACATCCGGCTGCGTTTCGAGGCCTTGCACGGTGCGCGCAGCCGCTTGCACACCGGGCAGGACGAGCGCGGCTTTCATGTCGAGTTGCGCTTCCCTTACCTGACGAAACCATCATGAAAATCTTAATTGTCGACGACGAACCCCTGGCGCGAAAACGCCTGGAACGCCTGCTGGAAGAGATCGGCGGCTGCAACGTGGTCGGCGCAGCAGCCAACGGCGCGGACGCGCTGCGACGCAGCAGCGAATTGAATCCGGACATCGTGCTGCTGGATGTTCGCATGCCGGAGATGGACGGCATTGAAACCGCACGGCAGCTCGCACGTTTGATCAATCCCCCGGCCATTGTATTCGTCACCGCGTTTTCCGATCACGCACTGAGTGCGTTTGAAACCCACGCGGTGGATTATCTGGTCAAGCCGATCCGCAAAGAGCGTTTGCAACACGCGCTCGCCAAAGCGCACACCCTGAATCGCGCCCAGCTCGCCACCTTGGCCAAAGCGGATGCGGCGCCGACCGGACGTTCGCACTTGAGCGTGACGCTGCGCGGCAATCTGGAACTCATTCCCATCGACGAGGTATTTTATTTTCATGCCGATCAAAAATACGTACGCGTGCGCTCGGCGCGCGGTGAGGCGCTGATTGAAGATTCACTGAAGCAACTGGAAGATGAGTTTCCCGCGCGCTTCCTGCGCATCCATCGCAACGCACTGGTTGCGGTGGCGCATATCGCGGGCATCATAAAAGACCACCTGGGGCGCTGTTACCTGAAATTACGTCACAATGAGGAGCAACTGGAAATCAGCCGCCGACTTCTACCTGAAGTGCGACGGCATTTGAAAAGCTAAGGGCCCTAATTCCCGCGCAACTTCACACCCGCCTCTGCAATGCTCTGATCCAGATACGCGGCGAAAAAATCCATGCTGTCGATACCCACGATGCGCGGCACCAGTTCGCGACCGTGCGCATCGAGCAGCAGCAACGTCGGCGTTGCGTAGACTTTGAATTTACGTGACAACTCACCGGCATCGATGCGCTTGCCGTCGAAGTCGCTGACCGTCGCATAACTGTCGATCATGAAGCGGCGCACGATCACCCTGCCGTCGAATGCACCGGTGCCGTAATTGGGATTAAGCACTTCGCGATCCAGCTGGTCGCAGTAGTTACAGTGATCTTGCGCGAACACCAGCAACAGCGGCAGACGCTGATCAGCAACTAACGCGGCGTCGGCCGACAAGTCGCGCGTAATCGGCACGGGAGTTAATCCCGCGACTGGCTCAGTAGCACGTGCCGTTTCCAGACCCAAAACCACCATCAATACCCACGCAAACCGCTGTAAATAATGCATGTGGCCACCGCCTTGGATTACATCGTTTACGCAGTGTAACGGATTGTGGGCGGAGATTTTAATCACCCGGTGGAGATAGTTGAGTACCCGCCGCGCTTCAGCGATGCGCGAGAATCGCGACCGCATGCCCGTCCAGCGGCACACGCACGGCGGAACGACCGCCGCGATCCTCGACACTGAACTGGCGCTGCGGATGCAGTACGTCTGTCAGCACGGTGCCGGGTGGTGTCAAATTGCGGTCGAGCGTGATGTAGTCGTTGCGTGCAGCGGCGTCGAGATTGAGCGCCACCAGAATTTCTTCGCTATCCAGGATGCGCGAATATCCCAGCGTGCAGCGCCCGTCGAGCGGATGGCCGAAACCGATGCCGCTTGCCGAGATCTCGCGAAAATACTGGCGCCCGTAACGCAACGCCATGTGTGTCGCACGCGCCTGCGCAACCGCCTGGATGGCGCGATACAACGCATGCTGCGGATTAAAGCAATGCCGCCCGCTGGAGTCGAACGCACCCCAACTGCCGCCGAACATGCACTCGCGCACGTAGCTGTCGTCCGGCCCGCCGCCATCGAAGCCCTGTTCGGTGCCGTAGTAAACACAGGGCACGCCTGAACTGGTGAGTAAATACGCGACGGCCAGTACCGCTTGTGCGGGATGCGGATTGGCGTGATTGAAGCGTCGGTACGGGCGCGCCATCTGATCGTGATTATCAACGAAGGTCACGAAGTAGCGCCCGGCGGCGCCATGATCGGCATAACGGTCACGCAACGCGTCGTGACGCGCGCGCAACGCGGCAGGATGAGTAAAGCCTTTGATCACATCTTCGAGCGCAAAATACAGTGGAAAATCCAGCGCGGCATCCAGCGACGGAAAGCGTTCGTCACTGCCGTCGATGCGGGCGTTGCGCCCGAGGTACTGGCCGATGGTGTTGTCGTCCGCGACGATCTCGCCGAATAAAAAGAAATTCTGTTTGCCCAGACGCTGCGCGTATTCGCGGATCGCATTACAGAAAATCGCCGTGGCCGAGCTTTCCAGATGCTTGACCGTGTCGATGCGAAAACCGTCAAGATCCGCCGCCGCGATCCAATACTTATGTGCTTTGATCAACGCATCGAGCACGTAGGCTTTGGTTACATCAAGTTCTTTCAGGCTCAGGAAATCCCCGTCGCGCGCCTGTGCCGGATCCATCCAGTCGCGAATCTGCCCGCGACGTTTAAAGGCGTCGGGCGTTTGCAGTTCGCGCGGCCAGATCGCGTCGTCGTTTTGCAAGCCCGCTGCTGCGTCGGCTTCGCGCCACGCGCCGAAGGGAAAGGTCTGGCCCGCAAAATAGTAATACGGGTAGTCGCCGGGATACGCCCACACGTCGCCGCTGTGATTGATGACCACGTCGAGAATCACGTACATGCCGCGCGCGTGCGCTTGCTGCGTAAGCTCGCGCAAATCGGCGAGCGTACCGAAACGTGGATCAATCTGGAGAAAATCCTGAATACCGTAGCCGTGATAACTTCCGGGCTGATCCTGGCGGTTTTTCAGGATCGGGCTGATCCACACCGCACTGCATCCCAGGCTCTGAATGTAATCAAGCCGCCGCGTGATGCCTTGGAGATTGCCGCCCTGAAAACGGTTGCGCTGGGTAATGTCACGCCCGGACCCGGCATGCTCCGGCGTAAACGGTACCGGGCCCGGTGCATTGTCGTCGAAGCGGTCAATCAACAAAAAATACATGACCTGATCACGCCAGTCGCGCGGCGACGGCGTGAGTTGAACATCGACGGGGAAATCGATTTCCGAAACAGAACGGGGCGGGGTAGCCATAAAACCCTCCGTGGTTGCGCGACATGAACTGGGGCAGTGGTAACTATAGAACAAACTTTCA
>JANOOV010000001.1:0-16511 GCA_031421535.1 Gammaproteobacteria bacterium | reverse complement strand
GCGCGTCTTCGATGGAGTGCGCAACGCTGCAACCCGCAGCGCGATAATGCACATCGCTGGTCACGATGATATTGGTACGCCCGGGCAATGGTTTGGCACCGAACGATTCAAACGTTTTACGCCCCATCACGATGGGCTTGCCCATGGTTTGCGCGCGGAACCACTGCATGTCGGCGGGGAGCTTCCACGGTAATTGGTTCGCGATGCCAATCACGCGGTTATCCGCCATCGCGGCGATTAAAGAGATACGCGGCATTACACCGCCACCGGCGCCTTGATCGCGGGGTGGCATTGATAATTGTCGAGCTCGAAATCTTCGTATTTGAAATCGAAGATTGAGCGCACAGCGGGGTTGATATTCAACGTGGGCAGCGGATAGGGAGTGCGCGCGAGCTGGGTGTCGGCCTGCTCGATATGATTCAGATACACATGCGCATCGCCCAGCGTGTGCACAAAATCGCCGGGCTGCAAACCGCACACTTGCGCGATCATGCGCGTCAGCAGCGCGTACGACGCGATGTTGAACGGCACGCCCAAAAAAATATCCGCGCTGCGCTGGTAGAGCTGGCAAGAAAGTTTTCCGTCGGCGACATAGAACTGAAATAAAAGATGGCAAGGCGGCAACGCCATCTGTTCAATCTCAGCAACGTTCCAGGCGCTGACAATTAAGCGGCGCGAGTCCGGATTGCGTTTGATCTGCGCGATCACCTCGCTGAGCTGATCAATGCTGCGCCCATCGGCAGCTGGCCACGAGCGCCACTGCTTGCCGTACACCGGGCCCAGATCGCCGTTGGCATCGGCCCACTCGTCCCAAATGCTCACGCCGTGCTCGCGCAGATATTTAACGTTGGTGTCGCCGCGAATGAACCACAGCAGCTCATGAATGATCGAACGCAGATGCAATTTTTTAGTCGTCACGACCGGGAACCCGGCGGCGAGATCAAAGCGCATCTGGTAGCCGAATACGCTGCGCGTGCCGGTCCCGGTGCGGTCTTCCTTGCGGGTGCCATGAGTGCGCACGTGGCGCAGCAGGTCGAGGTATTGCTGCATGCGATCAGCTTGCGGTAGGCGTTGTTTTATTCCGATAGGCCACCACCATCATCGCGATGCCCAGCGGCACCAGCGGCGCGGAAAGAATTTGCCCCATCGTGAGCCAGTCAAACGCAACGAAGCCCAATTGCGCATCCGGCTGACGGAAAAATTCGACAAAGAAACGGTAGCTGCCGAAGCAGGTCAGAAACAAACCCGACACCGCCATGGTGGGGCGCGGCTTGCGCGAATACAGCCAGATAATCGTGAAGATCACGAGGCCGCCCAGAAACGCCTGATACAACTGCGACGGGTGGCGCGGCAACTGATCCGGCGCGCTCTGGAACACCATGCCCCACGGCACATCGGTGACGCGGCCCCACAATTCGCCGTTGATGAAATTGCCGATACGCCCGGCGCCGTAGCCCAGCGGCACCAGCGGCGCGACGAAATCCGCGACCTGAAAAAACGTGCGCTGGGTGCGGCGCGCAAACACCGCCATCCCCACGATCACGCCCAGCAAGCCGCCATGAAACGACATGCCGCCCTGCCAGATTTTGAAAATGTTGAGCGGTTGCTCAATATAGTTGCTTAGATCGTAGAACAGCACATAACCTAACCGTCCGCCCAAAATCACGCCGAGCGCCCCGTAGAACAATAAATCGCTGACCTCGTCTGTTTTCCAGCCCGAGCCGGGCTGTTTGGCACGCAGCGAACCGAGCCAATAAAACGACAGGAATGCGACCAGGTACATGAGGCCGTACCAGTGAATTTGCAGTGGACCGAGACTGATGGCCACCGGGTCGATATCGGGATGAGTAAGCATGGTGCGGGATGTTAGCACGCGAAGTACGGCGTGCGGAATGTGGATTGGAATGGAGTTCAATCGAAGGTATAAAGCACCTATGAAAGCACCGAAAAGATTGCAACCGCTGATCGACGATGGTCTGGTCGATGAAGTCCTCTCCCAGTTGATGAGCGGTAAAGAAGCCCAGGTTTACGTGGTGCGCTGCGGCGCCGCGATCCGCTGCGCCAAGGTTTATAAAGAAGCCAACCAGCGCAGCTTCCGGCAAGCCGTGCAGTATCAGGAAGGCCGCAAAGTTAAAAACAGCCGCCGCGCCCGCGCGATGGGCAAACGTACCCGCTACGGACAAAAAGAATCCGAAGAAGCCTGGCTTAACGCCGAGGTGGATGCGCTCTATCGCCTGGCTGCCGCTGGCGTGCGTGTGCCGACACCGTTTGGTTTTGTGGATGGCGTGCTGCTGATGGAGCTGGTGACCGGCGCCGACGGCAACGCCGCGCCGCGGCTCAATGATCTCGCCCTGAGCAGCGCGCAGGCATTGGATTACCACGCCCGGATCATCGCGGAAATTGTGCGCATGCTGTGCGCTGGTCTGGTGCATGGCGACTTGTCGCCGTTCAACGTATTGGTCGACAACCACGGCCCGGTCATTATCGACCTGCCCCAAGCCGTTAATGCGGCGGGCAATAACAGCGCCGGCATGATGCTGGAGCGCGACGTTGACAATATGGCGCTGTACTTCGGCCGTTACGCTCCCGCGTTACTGAAAACCGACTACGGTAAAGAAATCTGGGGACTGTATGTCAGCGGCAAACTTCAGCCCGACACTCCGCTCACCGGACGCTTCGAGCGCCCCACGGCGGCGGCCGATGTGGCCACCGTCATGCGCATCATCGAACACGCCCGCGAACAGGAAGTGGAGCGGCGGCAACGGGAAGCGGCGGGGCGGGAAATGGAATAGGTGTATAGGCAGTGGCACGTCTACGGTTGCGTCTTCTCAAGCAAATCCAATCGAACGGCTGTGATTGGGTTTTGCCCGAAATTCTTTGGTGAGGGTTTCCAGTAACAGCGCCGGAGTCATGACCTGCCCCAGACTTAAAATCTGCCGCAGCACGGTGGCGAAATCGCCGGGGGTCAATTTATCCAGCTTGCCCAGCGCCTGTTTGTAAGGAGCCAGATTTAGACCGGGGCGGATGGCGTGCTCCTGCAACACGCAGGTAAACATGTGCCAGGCCTGCTCCGCCCGCATGTAATCGAATTTAATCTTGAAATCGAAACGCCGCAGTGCAGCCGCATCCAGGCTGTCCATCAGGTTGGTCGAAGCGATGAATAGGCCGCTGAAGGTTTCCATTTGCACCAGCAGTTCATTGACCTGGGTTATTTCCCATGACTGGCGTGCACCGGAACGTTCCTGTAAAAAACTGTCGGCTTCATCGAGTAAAATAATCATTCCCTCGCGCGTCGCTTGCTCAAACAGGTTGGCGATATTTTGCTCGGCTTCGCCCACCCACTTGCTGAGGATGTCCGAGGCGCGTTTTTGCAGGATGGGTTTGTTTAACTTCCCGGCCAAATGATGGGCAAAGGCGGTCTTGCCGGTACCGGGTGGCCCATACAGGCAAATACGCCCTTCGGAGCGGCGCGCCAGCCCCGCGCACAAGGTGTCGAGATTAGTGTCGGGGTTCAGATACTCAAGGCGGTATTGGGTGTGGACGGGCGATTTTTTGCGCGTTCCTTTCGGTAATCCCATCACCTCAAGGGTGTTGCCAATAATGTTTTCCAGCGTGCGTTCAAGTTGCGCCGGGTTATCGTGATTCAGGTGATTGACCACCTTGGCGGCACGTTCAACCATCGCCGGTGCCAGGTGTTCCTGCTCCGCCAGACGGGCCAGCCATTGCGTACTGACCGGCAGGTGTTGCAGATATTTTTTGATGATACGCAAGCGCGTCGCGCCACTCAGCGGACGCATTTTTAAAACATAGTCAAAGCGGCGCAGATAGGACGCGTCAATCTGGTTCACCGTATTGCTGATCCACACGGTGGGGATCGGGTTGTCTTCCAGTAAATTATTGATCCAGGCTTTTTTGTTGTTGGCGACGATGGCCTGGCCAAACATGTTGAACTCGGCATTGGGAAACGCATCTTCAATCTCGTCGAACAGCAAGACACAGCGTTTTTTGCTGGCGACGAGTTTTTGAGATAACTGCAGTGTCGCAAATCGATCCGCACCGCTGATGGGCGCACCCTGGGCGTTCTGCATGGTGATCTCAAACAGATTGAATTTTCCGGCGGCGCACAGCGCACGCACGAATTCAGTTTTGCCGGTTCCCGGATCGCCATAGACCAATAGATTGACGCCACGGGTTTTTTTGATAAAAGCCGATTTAAGGTAATTTTCAATCAGCTCAAAATCGTGCTGCACGTGTTCGAAGTCCTTGCGACGCAGGCGCGCTTTGGGCGAGGTGCGGAAAAAACATTGCAGCATTGAGTTATCGTTTTTATGTTCTTTCGATAGCGCCTCCTTGATGCCTTCGGGCAGACCGAAGCGGTTGTGCAGATTGACGATATGGCCTTCACCCAACGTGACGGAAAGCAGACCCGAGGTGAGTAACACGCTTTTCGAACTCAGCGACCGCTCGATCTCGGACACCGGCACATTCAGCATCACCGCCAGGGCATGCTTGCTCTGGTGATAATTCAGCTCGCCAATCACGTTCAACACAAAACCAAACCCGTTGCTCAGTGGCACCGTGATGACGAAGCGCAGCAGTTCGATATCCACGCGGGTGAGTGACAGGGATTTTTTTAATATGCCGACGCTGCGCGAAAATACATCGTTTCCATCCACTTCAAGAGGGCTTTGCAGGGCCGCGCTGAGGCGCTCATCCAATTGTTTTTGTAGCGCCTGTTTTTTTTCGGGGTTGCGTTCCTCGCTGAAATTAGGCCGATAAAACTCACTGAGTCCGATGGATTGCACCACCTCCACCTGATCAAACCCGCGGTACCGATCAATAAACCGATCAAAAATGCTGAGCTGCAACAAGGCACGCAGGCTCCATAACGTAATAAAGCCATTGGTTTGCGGCATCACCGGCCGATTCTGGCGGGCTGTTTTGTTGCTGGGTTTAATGTTGTCCGGCATGTTGCTTTTCCATCCGTAGCCCGAAGTGGGGGAGTATAACTCCGTTGCTTTGCCGATGCCTTGCGCAAGCTGACGCACGCTCTACAAAAGTGGTTTAGCCACGGCCGTCAGCGGTGGGCTGCGTGTCTTGTCATGCGTGTGGGTGCGGTAGTGGACAAACTCCGCGCGCGTATCGAAGTGAAAAAACGGATTGCCGTCGATTTGTTCCTGCATCGTTGAAACCGTGCGGTCGGCGTAATTATGCCCCGGCAAAATCAGCGTGCTCGCGGGCAGCTCGGTGCGCAGCCGTCGTAACGTGTCGTAAAGCTGGTTCGGGTCGCCGCCGCGCAAGTCGCAGCGCCCGCAGCCGAAAATAAACAGCGTGTCGCCCGCGATCAGTTGCTCGCCCACCCGGTAACACGCCGAGCCGGGGGTGTGCCCGGGGGTGTGCAGCACGTCGATTTTGGTTTGCCCCAGTTCAATCGTGTCGCCGCCGTGATGCAGGGTGGGCAGGTCTTGATTATTTCCCCAAAATGTTGCTTCGTCCTGGAGCAGATGCACTTGCGCGTCGTATTGCGTCAGCAGCGCATCCAGCGCGTTGATGTGATCGTTATGGCTGTGCGTGAGCAGAATGTCGGTGATGCGTAGATTTTTCTCACGCACGCGCGCGAGGATAACCTCCGGCTCCCAAGCCGGATCGACCACCGCGACGCGTCCGCTTCCGTGGTCGTGAATCAGGTAAATAAAATTCTCCATCGGCCCGAGTTCGAGTGCGGTGATGGAGCAGGGCGGGTTCGATGCCGTCATGGCGAGTTCTCTTGCAGCGCGAGATGGTGGCCATTATAGGATGCTTCACCCCGTGCCGGTTACGTCAGTGTTAATCTGAGAGCTATGCAAAACCGGTTGTGAGGAATCCATCGATGCCAGTACGTTCTCCCCGTCGTTTTTCCTGGGCGCAGGTGTTTCCATTTCTGCTATGGCGCGGTTTGTTTACCCGCGCAAACCTGCATGCCGACCTGCTGGCGGGCTTTACCGGCGCGATCATCGTGTTGCCGCAAGGCGTAGCGTTCGCGACCATCGCGGGCATGCCGCCGGAATACGGCTTATATGCGGCGATGGTTCCCGCCATCATTGCCGCGCTGTTCGGTTCATCGTGGCATCTGGTCTCCGGTCCCACTACCGCGATTTCAATTGTGATCTTCGGCGCCATCAGCCCGCTGGCGGAGCCCGGTAGCGCGCACTACATCTCGCTGGTGCTGACCTTGACGTTTATGGCCGGTGTGTTGCAATTCATCATGGGTATCGCACGTCTGGGCGTGCTGGTGAATTTTATTTCGCACACTGTGGTGATCGGTTTCACGGCGGGTGCGGCGATTTTGATCGCATCGAGCCAGTTCAAGAATTTTCTGGGCATCACCATTGCGCAGGGTAGTTCGTTTTATCAAACCATGTACGCGATGCTGACCGAGCTGCGCGATATCCAGCCATGGGTGGTCGCGGTCGGCGTCGTGACGCTCGTGAGCGGGATATTGGCGAAGAAATTCATCCCCAAATTTCCCTACATGGTGGCCGCGATGTTGGTGGGTAGCCTGGCGGCATTCGCGCTGAATGCAATGTTCGGCGCCGACGTAACGCACATCCGCACGCTCGGCTCGTTGCCCAGCCTGTTACCGCCGCTGTCGATGCCGGATTTTTCACCGGCGACCTTGCAACAACTGTCGCACTCGGCATTGGCCATTGCGATCCTGGCGTTGACCGAAGCCGTGTCGATCTCGCGTGCGATTGCGATCCGGTCGCACCAGCGCATCGACGGCAATCAGGAATTTATCGGCCAGGGATTGTCGAATATCGCCGGGAGTTTTTTTTCCGGCTATGCCTCCAGCGGTTCGTTCAACCGCAGCGGCTTAAACTATGAGGCCGGGGCAAAAACGCCGCTGTCGTCCATCCTCGCCGCGTTGTTTCTCGCCGGGATTCTGCTGCTGGTTGCGCCGCTCGCGGCTTACCTGCCCATCGCGGCGATGGCGGGAATTTTGTTTCTGGTCGCGTGGGGGTTGATTGACTTCAAACACATCAAAATTATTGTCAAGACCAGCCGCGCAGAAACCGCCGTGCTGGCAACGACATTTTTGTCCACCTTGTTTCTGAATCTCGAATTCGCGATTTATGTGGGTGTGATTCTGTCGCTGCTGCTGTATTTGAAGCGCACCTCGCGGCCGCGCATCGTGTCCAGAGTCCCGGACCCAAAATCGGAAAAACGCGCGCTCATCACCGATTTCGGTTTGCCGGAATGCCCGCAGTTGAAGATACTGCGCATCGACGGCTCGGCATTTTTTGGTGCCGTGAGCTACATCCAGGAAACCTTGCAAGACATCGGCGCAACCGGCTTGCCGCAAAAGCATGTGCTGGTGATCGCCAAGAGCATCAACTTCACCGACATCGCAGGTAGCGAAATGTTTGCGCAAGAGGCACAACGGCGGCGGGTGATCGGCGGCGGTTTGTATTTTTATCAGCTGAAGGATCAAGTACGAAAAATATTCGTGCGCAGCGGGACCATGGCAACGGTCGGGCCGGAAAATATTTATCGCTCCAAGGGCGAAGCCATTCAATCGATTTTCGCCAAACTCGACCACGACATCTGCAAGCGTTGCGACAAACGCATTTTTCTTGAATGCAAACAGATCCCGCACGCGGGAATGCCGGGATGATTCCTGCACAGTTTAAGTCGCTGCGCTCCCGCCATTCTTAAGCCCGACCGGATTGTTAATTTGCCGGAATGCTGAATTGATCCATTACCACGCCGTTGAAATTGTAGGTGGTGGCGGAGAGGGTGGAGCCGGTAATCGTTACCTGGGTAAAACCGTAACGGTCATCGACGAGCGGGGTGGTGGGAAGTCCGGTGCATTCCGTGCCACCTGCACTGAACAGCACTGGCGCCCCATTTCGGGTAGCGACAAAATCATATCCATCCCCGTACTGGGAAACATAGTTATTGTATTTGGCCGACCCGAACAAGGCGTTGGGGTCAGCCTGGCACCCGTGCAGATCTGCCCCTCCGATACCTGACAAGACGTAGACAATTCCCGCGTTTGAGTCCACGACATTATTCGAACCGTCGCGAACGATTTTTCCATTGCCGTCCACGCGCAGCCGCTTGCTACGTTGATAGGCGTGATCGTGCCCGAACATGACTAATTGAACGCCGTGATTTTGCAGGACCGGCGCAAGCTGCTTGCGCATGCGATTATTTTGCGTGTAGTCGCCCCAGGTTCCATGATTGGCGCTGGAAAAAATGGTGCGGTGCAGGAAGGCGATGCGCCAGGTTTTGGTCGTGGCCGCCAAGTCAGCGTCCAGCCAGGCCAGCATGCGGGTGATCCGGTCGGCCGGTGTTGCGCCGTTTTCGAAAACCTCGGAGTCAATCACGACGAGGTGTGCATTTCCGGAATCGAAGCTGTAGTAGCGTTCGGCGTCGGCGGCAACCACACCTGCAGGAACAGGCAGCGAAAATGAGTTGAGGTAGGCGGCGGGAACGTTGTTCGGATTCTGTCCGTATTCATGATTGCCGAGGACCGGAAAGAAGGCCCGGGTAGCCAAGATACTGTTCAGACCCGCACCATCATTTTTTCCGCTGAGTTGCCCGAAAAAATTATTGTCGAATTCCGTGTATAGCCCGTTGTAATACGCAATGTCGCCCACGCCCACGACAAAATCATGTGGGTAGAGGTAGTTCCCGCCGCCGTCTTTACCAGCAATGGTGTTGCGTATATCGCGCGGCGTGCTGTATGGGATGCCCGAATCACCAATGACGATGAACTGCGTCGTTGCCGCAACGTCTTCTTTGAGCGTGGTGAAGTTAATATTTCTGGCCAGTACGGCGGTGTTGTGGAGTACGTTGTAGGTATAACGGGCGTTGGGCTGAAGGTTATCGAGTACCACTTCGTGCTGATAATAGTTTGTGCCCAGACCCGTCGCGGTACCGGCGAATAGCTGCTCGCTGCAGATGGATTGCGTTGTCCAAACCGTATCGGTGGACAGTTTGTACTGCACCGCGCAGGCGCCGGAGGACGCCGTCGCCCAGAGAATTTTCATTTGCCGGGCGGCACCCGTTTGCAAATAAGGATAGCGAAACAGCTCACTGGTCCCGGCGGTGGTGGGAATTTCGGTGGCGGCGCCCGCACCTCCGGGCGAAAGAAGGTCTGCTAATTCATTGATGTAGTCCTCAATGGCGGTATACCCCGATGGCATGATCGTGCTGTGGTCGCTACCGTTTAGCGGGTTCAGCCCACGCGCGGTTTCCCACGTGTCCGCCATGCCGTCAATGTCGGTATCCACAGGCGGGGGCGTCGGCGTCAGACCGGTCATGAGACCCGTGATCGTTGGTACGTTGGCGCCCCAGCTACCCGTGCGATCACGCGCATCCTGCACGGATTTGTTAGTGACAATATCGCGTGGCCAAGCCCCGGCCTTGTTGAGCACGGTGTCGTAGGCCGCAGTGGCGGTTTCGGTCGTGACCGCAACGTAACCGGAGTAGGCCGAGAAATCGTGTTCTGTGGTAACACGGTAGGGGCTCTCAGGCAGGCCCAGACTACTGAAAGTCGGATGCAGGAGTGGGGTGGCCCAGGGGTTTTCCACGCTGCCGACATAGTCGCCCGGATCATCGATATAGTTGTCACGCAGGTAGTAGCGTAAATCGGGTGCTACACCGCCATTTTCATCGTCGAAAAAGAACGGGTGCAGGGAATCAGTCGGTCCCTGTTTATAGTAGTTCCCGATAATATTGAAGCGGCCCGTTGCCGGATTGTGGTGGACGAATCCGTGCTTCACGTTGTAGGACACATTATTGCGGACGTCCGCCGGGCCATTGGCAATGGCCGGGTTGCGATTACTGTTGTGCGCGAACAGGTTGTGATGGACGGAGATACGGAAGCCATCCGGGCCGTTGATCAAGCCGTAATTGTGGCTTGGCGGCCCGAGCGTAGAGCTTTGCTCAATGGTTGAGTATTGCACAGTGACGTCGTCGGCCTCATACAGGTCGAAGGTCTCATCCACGCCGAACGCCACCGAGATGTGATCGAAGATGGCTAGCCGGTTAAGCGAAAATTGCATCGCGTCATACTGGTCGGGCGCACCCTCGGCAGCAGTATATGGCCTCGGCCGTACCCGCAGGTGACGAATGATAATGTTATCGATGCCAGGGCTGTAATTGCTGAAGAGTCGCCCGCGTATTGTAATGCCGCCACCTGGAGCGGTTTGCCCGGCGATGGTCAGGTTACCGTGCGGAATGTAAACATCGCTATCGATCACGCCACTGACGGCGAAGACCACGATGCGTGGCCCGGCTGTATCGAGTGCGGCTTTCAGGCTACCCGGGCCGCTGGCATTCAGGTTGGTCACTTTCAAGACCTGACCGCCACGTCCGCCCGTGGCGGATGCGCCGAATCCCTCTGCGCCGGGAAAAGCTTTTACACTGGCGCCACCGCCCGAGTTACTGAACGTTGCTGTCACGGTTCGATTGGCACTCATCGCCACCACACACGCACCGCTGCCGCTGCATGCACCGCTCCAGGATGAAAACTGGAAGCCGATTCCCGGTGTGGCGGTTAATGTCACGCTTGTGCCGCTGGCGTAGCTCGCGGTGCAATCGGCACCACAGGATATTCCGACGGGCATCCTGCTGACACTGCCGGTGCCGGTCACACTGACCGATAAGGTAAATTGAGTGGCCGGGATGGGCACGAAGGTCGCGGTGACGTTGCGTGCCTGGGTCATCGCCAGCACACAGGTTGTGGCTGTGCCGGAGCAAGCGCCGAGCCAGCCGCTGAATTGTTGATTGGTCTCGGGGCTGGCGGTGAGGGTGACGTTGGTGCTGTCGGTGTAGTTTTCGGTGCAGTCGCTGCCGCAGTTGATGCCGGGTGGCGTGCTGCTCACACTGCCGCTGCCGCTGCCGGTTACGCTGACGGTGAGAGTGAATTGGCCCGGAGGTGGTACAGGCGTGGTGGTGAAGGTGGCGGTCACGGCGCGATTAGCGTCCAGAGTTAGGGCGCAGCTCGTTGTACTGCCGTTGCAGTCGCGGCTCCAGCCGGAAAAGGTGAAGCCATTGGCAGGGGTGGCGCTCAGAGTGAGGTTGCTTCCGGCGGCAAGTGTTTCGCTGCAATCGCTACCGCAGTCGATGCCTGCCGGGCTGCTGGTAACGCTGCCGCTGCCAGTGAGGCTGACGACTAGATCGAACGTGGCGGCTGGGGGGGGATCGATCTTTTTATCGTCTGCGCAGCCGCTCAGCCACAGCGGTAAAATCATTAGCGCAGCGCGTAAAGCGCGGCTGCTCACCAGCGTACTCAATCTCGCCATTGCTCGTTCCATCATTCCCCCCATTAGTTTATGCGTGACGCGCACCACTTGCGCTAGCTTGATGTTAGGCTTTGCTTTCTTAAGCAGGAGTGATCCACTGCGATTTATTTCGTGCGGGAAGTCACAAACTGCGCACCGTGTACCGTGTCGTGCATGGTAGGCAGGGGGCATGGTGATGGATGTTACTTTCTGGCATGCCGCTGGTATTCGTCCGTCAATCTTGATTCGGAGCAATGCTGCGTTGGCAGCTATGCTCAATGCCCGTAGGGTATCGAACAGTATGTGCCACGCAACACGTGCAGGTGCTGGTCTTTACTTTTTAAGCGCATAGCTTTTCTTCGCATTGTCCCCGGCGGTGGGCAAGGATAAGCGTGCTTCGAGTCCGCCGCCGTCTCGATTCGAGAGATTTAATTTCCCGCCCAGTGCCAGACTCAGTTGATGTGCAATAGCCAGCCCAAGACCGGTGCCGCCGGATTCCCGGTTGCGTGAGTTTTCGATGCGGTAGAACGGCTGCAGCACCGCCTTGAGTTCGGCGTGCGGAATGCCCGGGCCCCGGTCGCGCACGATGATCGCGAGCCGCTCGGGCGATTCGGGTTCGATTAAAATTTCCGCGTCGCTGCCGAACTTCAGCGCGTTGTCGACCAGATTGATGATGACCCGCCGCAGCGTATGGGGCCGGGTCATGAGCGGCTGGCCGAAGCTGCCGCGCAGACGCACCGCTTGACCGGCGTCGGTGTAGTCACACACCAAACTGTCAAGCAATGCATCCAGGTCGGTGCGGCACGGCGCTTCGCTCACCTCATGCGCACTGCGCGCGTAGGCGATGCCCTGTTCCACCAGGGCTTGCATCGCGCTCAGGTCACCGAGCATTTTTTCTCGTTGCGTGGTGTTGTCGATCAGCTCGGCGCGCAGTCGCATACGCGTGATCGGTGTTTGCAAATCGTGCGAGACCGCCGCGAGAATGTGGATGCGCTCGGCCAGATAAGCGGCGATGCGGCGTTGCATGGCGTTAAATGCAGCCGCCGCGCGTGCGACTTCCAAGGGCCCGTCTTCGGGGAGTGGAGCGCTGCGTAAATCAGGATCAAGCGCATCCGCCGCGTTTGCCAATTGCGCCAAGGGGCGAGTCGCCAGTCGTACCGCGACGACGGTGAAAATCGCCAACAACATCAGTTGTACGCCCAAGATCACCGGCACCCACAGCGAGTGCGGTGCGTGGAATGCAAACAACTCGAGCGTCAGCGGTGTTCCATCCGTCAGTTGCAGGTGTATCCGTAGCTGCACAGGATCGGCCGCGTTCAACGGCGCGCTGGCCGCCACCGCATAGCGGGGGCCCAGCGCGCTTGCGACCGGTGTGGTCCAGTCACGGGATTGCTGTGACGGAATTATTCCACGCTCCGACCCGGCACCCAGAACATACCGGTAACTGCCGTGTTGCAGTTGGCCCAACCAGATCGCGCGCTCGGCGGGAGGAATGCGTTCCAGCAGCGCCACCGAAGTCGCGACATCGTTGGCCAGATTGGCGGCCAGGGTGATTTCGGCGGCATGTGCGCGCTCATGCAGGATCAGCCATAAATTAAGCACGTGTCCGGCGAGCAGGCTGGAAAACAGAATCAGCACCAGCCGGTGAAATAGAGTACGCGGCCACAGACGTAGCAGCAGTGCTTTCATGAAGTTTCTACTGCTGCCGCGAACACATAGCCCTCGCTGCGCACGGTTTTGATATAGCGCGGTTCGCGCGCATCGTCGTGCAGGCGTTGACGCAAACGGCTCACCAGCAGATCGATGGAGCGGTCAAAAGGTTCCGTGTCTCGACCCTGCGTGAGATTCAGCAGTTGATCCCGATTCAACACCTGTTGCGGATGATCGAGGAACACGCGTAACAGTCGATACTCGGCACCACTCAACGAAACCATCGTGCCTGCGGCGTCGAGCAAGTGACGTGCGGTGGTATCCAGAACCCACGCGCCAAAGTGAATGCGATGCAGCGCTTCCGTCGGCCGAAAATTAGGCGGCAGCATGCGCGTGCGACGCAGCACCGCATGGATGCGCGCCAGCAATTCGCGTGGGGCAAAGGGCTTGGTCAGGTAATCATCCGCGCCCATTTCCAGGCCGACGATGCGATCCGTTTCATCGCCGCGCGCGGTGAGCATTAGAATCGGCACCGGCTTTGCTCCGTTGGCGCGTAGATCCCGGCACAGCGTGAGCCCATCTTCGCCGGGCAACATCAAGTCGAGCACGATCAAGTCGATGGACGCGACCGCCAGCGCCGCGCGCATCTGCCGTCCATCCGCGACCGCAGTCACCTTGAAGTTGTTCTTCTCCAGATACTTGGTCAACAACTCGCGAATCTCGCGATCATCATCGACGATCAGGATGTGGTCAGCGTGCTGCATGCTCAATTTATACCTGATTTTTCGTGCCGCTCCCCAGTGCCTTTGTATCTCAGTGTATCTGCCGCGTCGTACACACTGAGCCCCCACGACACCTACAAGAAGGTTTCCAATTCCGCCTGTTGGATAGCAGGCAGGTCGGGTGATTTGATGCGGAGATTCTGATTTCCAGCCTTGTCTTAGCGTGACCGCCGGAAATAAAAAACCAGATGGGCATTGCTTGCGCTCCGCCCATCTGGTTCGTCTTACTTATTCAACTCCAGTAATCCGAACGTACTTACGGGTGACCAAGTTGGCCGCGGATTTCACCGTTCGGATAACTCGCGCTGTGAATGTTGACATAAAGATTACCGGTTAGCAGATTATTGTACTGAATCGAATCCAGTACCGTAGGCGGCACTGCCATGCCGGTAGGCACTATGGCAGTGCTGACATTGTTATCCACCGTTAAGGCTACTTCGAAGCCGGGAGGGGAGTTGATACCGATAGCACCGGTGTGGATGTGGGCGCCGCTTGCGATCAAACCTACAAAGCCAACGCCGCCGGACAGCGTGCGTGTGACGGGGTCAACGACAAATACCCCTTTGCCGGAGGCCGTCGTCGTCGTTACGGGCGAAACTTGCTGCGCGCCGTTCGGCGTTGCAACCATCACGACCGGCCCGATTTGCCCGCGAATTTCGCCAAGGTTGTTGTTATGCACATTGAAATACAGTTTGCCCGCGCGCAAATCGTCGTATTGCGTTTGAGTCAGTACGGTGTTGGCGGGAATCGTGGCGGTGCCCGCGCTGATATTGCCCGTTAAAGTAATCGCGATAGGACCGTTGGCACCTGCTGCGCTGGTGTGGATATGCGCAGCGGCGTTTGCGGCGCTGATGCCCGTGTATGTCGCACGCCCTGTTATGCCCAGCGTGAGCGGGTCCACGATCACTATCGCTGTACCTGCGGCTTGCGTCAGTAAGTTCTCCGGGACTTCCTGCGCACCGTTCAGCGTTGCCTGCATCACGACACGGCCGATTTGCCCGCGGATTTCGCCGCCGCTGTTTGTGCTGCTGTGCACGTTGAAATAGAGATTGCCCGCCAACAAATCGTCGTACTGCGCCTGGGTGAGTACCGTGCCGGAAGGGATCGTGGCGCTGTGAGTCGCAGCATTGATCGTTAAGGTCACAAAGAAGGTACCGTTGGCTCCCGCCGCACCGGTGTGAATATGGGCAGCCGACGCGTTGACCCCGGTAAACGTGATGCTGCCCGTAATGGCGAGCGTGGTGGGATCAACCACGACCGAACCGTAACCGGCAGCGTTCGTAACCACGGGCAACAACGCCACTTCCTGCGCACCGGTAAGAATTGCCGTGCGGGTAATGGGCGCAGCAGGTACCACAGGCGGGGTATCGTTAGCGGCTTTTTTGTCGTCGTGTAGACAACCGGCCAGAGCTAAACCCAATAACGCTAGTGAAATAAGCTGAGCTGGGAAATTCCGATGACGTGCTTTCATTGTTAATCTCCTTAAGGATTACCTATTGAGCGATTCAATAAGTGGTTAATGAATGAAATCTGACAAATGTCCTGAATCATTGTGGCTAACAGGTGGTAACGCGCATTTATTCCCGAAGGGCTAAATTATTTTTCAGTTTGTAGCCTGGGTTAGCCGCCCAGCGGCGTAACCCGGGGAACGTCTCACGCATCATTACTGACCGCAACCCCGAATTTTTCTGCAAGTCTGTACTTGCGCCCTTTGCGCGAAGCATCGGCAACCACAAAAAACCCCACCTCCACCCAACGCTGGCACAACCAGGTCGAAGAGCGCGGTTGGTAGCCAAACAATTTGGCGATGTCTTTTGCGGTGATTTCATTCGCGTGTTCAAACAAGGTCAGCACCTTGCGCTGCTTGGCGTCGAGTTCGCGCAGCACTTTTGCGTGGTCGGTTCCCCCTCGGGTGGATTCGGCGCTCGCCTGGTCGCGCACTTTTTCGAATGAGTAGGCCATGCCTTCGATGAAGTAATACACCCATGGCGTAATGTCCGCGTCCGCACGTCCCAGGTAGTAGTTGTGTGACGGCCCGAGGGTTAGCGCTGCGTAGTACGCGCTGAGTTCGCGCGCGTAATACTCCTCCAAGGCATACAGCCCTTTGAGATCGTATTCGCCCAAGTGCAGCACCAGCGTGGTGAGCAAGCGCGCGGTGCGTCCGTTGCCGTCGTAGTAGGGGTGGATGGTTGCGTATTGATAGTGGGCGACCGCCGCCTTGATGGGCACGGGCCAGTTATCATCTTTAGCCAGCCAGGCGACCAGTTGGCGCATCAGCGCCGCTACGTCTTTGGCTTCGGGCGGCAGGTAGACGATGGCTTTAGAGCGCCCGTCACGGATCACGTTTTGTCCATCGCGATACGGGGTGGGTTTGACGCGTGTTCTGCCGCCCGCCATCACCAGCGCGTGTAGTTTGCGGATGTGGGCTTCGGTGATGTCTTCGCTGCGCTTGACTAAGCGCGCCAATTCGTCCAGTGCGGCGTAGTAGCCTTTGACTTCCACTTGGTCGCGTTCGCGGCCGGGGAAATGCTGATCGTCGCGGATGACCTTCGTGACTTGTTCTTGCGTCAGGCGATTGCCTTCGATTTGAGTCGAGTAGTGCGTGGAAAACAGCCGCGCCGTTTCACGCAGATTAGCGAGTACGCGCGGCGTAATAGGTAGCACCGCAATCGCGTGCTTCGCCGCTTCGATGCGCATCAGCGCCTTGGCGATATCCGGTGTGATGGTGAACTTTGAGTGATACGCAGGCTTCATTGCGGATTCTCAATACGGGCAAGATGCGTGTCGATAGATTGCCGATGATTCC